>DATJMX010000036.1 GCA_035508495.1 Candidatus Binataceae bacterium | reverse complement strand
TCATTTCGACCAGCGTTTTTGCGCCGCTTTCTGGGCGATTTCCTTCCGCCGTTCTGGCGTGAGCTTGGCCGCGCGCGCCTTTCCGCCCTGTTTTCCGCCCAGCCGTCCAAGCTCGACGGCGGCTGGATTGCGCGAGTCTTGCGTCTTATCTGTCGTCTGGCCTGTCGCGATGTCGCCGATGAGCTTGGCTAACGCGAGCGGATCGCGGGGACGCTTCTTGAGTCGTTCGGCCATGCGTTCATTATCACACAGACGGATCGCAGACGCAGCGCCCGTTCAAGAGCGAGGATTTTCAAACCCACTGCTGACGGGAGGGTGGCGTATGACAAGCGGGTTACGGGCGAGGGAAAGAGCGGGGAGTCGGTGATTGGCGGCGGACTGGCCCAGCGCGCGCTGAATGCTGCGATGCAGGATGCGGTGACGCGGGTGTTTGGTGGTCCGGCGTTTGTTGACGCGCTCAATGGGCGGTGAGGCAGAGGTCAAAGGAAAGCACTGCGCGCGATGTCTGGCACCGGCCCTTTTGGGGGCCTCCAAGATCCCTCGACGTTGCTCGGGATGCCGATCTTTTTCATTTTATTGACTGAGAACGTAGTGGGATGGGCGTCCTTGCCCGTCCATTGATCGCGCGAGCCCGACGGTCCGCGGCTGCTTTTTTTCTGGACAAAAAAACGCCGGCGCGATTTTGTCGCGCCGGCGCTTTCGCGTTTCGATGTGACAGTCCGCTTAAGCGGGGGCGGCGGCGAAGTCGTTGCCGTCGCCGCGGAGGATTGCGCCGATTCGGCCGAGGTAGTAGCGGCGCGCTTCTTCGTCCGACACCACCATGCGGCGGATGTCGCGGCGCTTGATCGGCCAGATACCGCCGACCATCGGATGCCGGCCTTGGCGGTAACTGAAGAAGTAGTACACGAACTGGACCGCGATCGCCCTGCGCGATTCGAGGCTGAGGCCCTTGCCGCCGCATACCGTGAGCACGTTCTTGATCATCCGCGGGAATGAATAGAAGCGGGTGAAGGCCTCGCGATAGGCTTCCATCCAACTGTGCTTGTCGAGCAAGTCGTGCTTGAGCGTCACGTGCTGCGAATCGAGATTGTTGAAGTCCCAGTCGGCGATCAGTCCTTCCTTGGCGCAGCGCACCTGGTCCTCGGTGCCGGGCAGGGGAGTCATGATAAAGAACGACACGATATCGAAGCCGATTTTCTTGAGCGTGTCGGCCGCCACGCGTCCGCAGTCGGGACCGTCGAAGGGGAAGCCCAGCATGTAGCCGGCGTGCACGGCGATGCCGACCTTGTGCCAGTTATCGACCACGCGCCGGTACTTGTTGATCACGGCCGCGCGGGCGGCTTCGAGCTTCAGCTTGTGCTGGCGATCGTCGGTGTTCTGATACTTGGTCGCGAAGTTGAGGTTGTCGGGATTGAGCGACTCGATGCCGACGAAGGCCTGGTAGCATCCCGCCGCCGCGGCGAGCTCGGTGAAGCGGCGGCTGCGCCGATGCTTGGCGGTTTCGGTCTCGCCGTCTGCGATATTCGCGTAACAGGACGCATCGACGTCGACCTGCATCATGAAGGACAGCTTGGGATATTCCTTCTTCACTTCGCCGAGGCCGATGAGAATTTCCTCCCATCGCGGCGAGCGGAAGAAGTCGTCATCGACGAGGAACAGAGTGTCGATGCCGTGATTCTGGATCGCATCGCGGACCCACTGCACCACGCGATCGGGCTCGCGCGAGCGCATCGTGCGGCCCATGACGTTTTTCACGCTGCAATACGAGCAGGTGAAGGGGCATCCGCGCGAGGTATCGAGCGTCGTCATCGAGATATTGAAAAAGCGCGACAGGTAGCGATCGTCGAGCGAGGGCAGGAGCGACTCGGTGATGAGCGGGACGATGATATCGTCCTTGCCGGTCTTGGCGCGGATTCCCTGGGTCACCGAATAATTCAGCTTGAGCTCGCCGGCAAGGAAATCCTCGACGACGCTCTCCCAGATATTTTCCGCTTCGCCGACGACGGTCGTGATGCCGCATTCGTTGAGAAACTTGCAGGATTCGGGATAGCCGCTGACGTGGAACCCGCCCATCATGGTGGGCACGCCGAGCTTGACGAACTGGAGGCCAAGGTCACGGCCACGCGGGTACTGATTGGACTGCACGCCGGCCAGGCCGATGAGAAGCTCGACGCCGTCTTCGTGCGCCTTTTCGACGATCGCCTTGATGGAATCGGCGCTGACGGCGCCGTCGCAGATCTCGTCCCAGATGATCGTTTCAAGGTAGACATTGCGCTCCTGGGTGTAGCGCTTGTTGAATGCGTCGTTGAGCGCGGCCAGAACAGTGAGGGTATTGTTCGGCTGAACGCCGTAGCGGAAGTACTGAACGTAGCCCTCTTCGTCGTAGCGGGAGGGCTTGATGAAGTAGATTCTGACCGTGCGGCAAGGCTCAGGCTTGCGCACCGCGCCGCGCATCGCGGCTTCGCTGGCGGTCAATTGGAGGGCATTGACGGGTCGGTCGCCGCCATAACGATCGGTACCTATCAAGCGATAGAGCACGATTGCGGCGACGCCGATTACGACGCTGAGGATTGCGAGGCAAACAAGTAATACCATTAACGTCCCACTCCTGGCCCATCACACCCCAATGGATTGATCGGCGCGGCACTTCTAACCGCTCGGTCAGAGTAAACTAATCCCGACTGGTAAAGTCAAGATTTAGCTTTTCATTCTGACCGATCGGACAAGAAAAAAAATTGGCGGTAATCAAAGGGAATTTCCGCTTACCGATACATTTCAACAAGGTTGATCAGACCCAAATCGCGATACCTTTCGACGAGGTAACCCTTGATCTCTTGTACGCTCGCCATCTGAAGCGTTTCGCGGGCGACCAGGCGCGCGGTCTGATAGTCGACCTCGCGCACGATCTTGCGGACCACGGGGATAAAAAGCGGGCTCAAGCTCAGTTCATCGAGCCCCATCCCAATCAATAGTAGCGTCGCGAGGGGATCCGATGCCATCTCGCCGCAGATGCATACTTCCTTGTCGGTTCCACGGGCGACATTGACGACCTCGGAGATCGCGGAGATCACCGCCGGATGGAGCGCCTCGTAAAGATGGGCGACTTTGGGATTATTGCGATCGGCGGCGAGCAGATACTGGATCAGATCGTTGGTGCCGATCGAAAAGAAGTCGACCTCACGCGCCAGGCGCGGCGCGAGCCATACCGCGGACGGCACTTCGACCATGATCCCGACTTCGATATCGGGATTGTGCTCGAGGCCTTCCTTGAACAGCTCGGCGCGCGCCTCTTCGAGTATTTCCTTGGCGCGGCGCAGCTCCTCGAGGCTGGAGATCATCGGGAACAGCAGGCGCACGTTGTAACGCGCCGCGGCGCGCAGGATCGCACGGAGCTGAACCTTGAACAGGCCCGACATCTCGAGCGAGATCCGAATCGAGCGCCATCCGAGGAAGGGATTTTCCTCGCGCGGGACGCGCAGGTAGGGCGGATACTTGTCGGCGCCGATATCGAGGGTGCGAATCGTGATCGGGCGCTTGCCGACCGCCTCGAACATCTGGGTGTACAACTTGTACTGCTGATTCTCGTCGGGGAAATCCTCGTAGGTGAGGAATGAAAACTCCGAGCGCAAGAGACCGATGCCCTGGGCGCCGTAGCGCAGCGCCAGCGCGATATCGGCCTGCAGCGCGATATTGGCGAGCAGCATGATCTTGTGGCCGTCGCGCGTGGCGGCGGGTTTGTCATCGTCGGCGAGCAGGTCTTTTTTAAAGGCCTCATAGCGGCGCGCGAGGTTGGTGTAATCGCGCTCGATCTCGGGACCGGGATTGACGTACACCACGCCCGAGTTGCCGTCGAGGACGAGATGGTCACCCTCGACCACCGATTCCATCAGATGCTCGACGCCGACCACGGTCGGAATCTCAAAGGCGCGGGCCAGAATGGCAGCATGCGAGGTGACGCCGCCCGATTGCAGGGCGATTCCCGCCAGCCGCTCATGCGAAACGAGCGTGAGCTGCGAAAGCGTCAGCTCCTCGGCGACGAGCACTGTCGGCTTGCTGAACGCGGAACTCTTGTTGTCGTCCTGGCGCAGATGGCGCAGCACGCGATGACCGACGTCGCGAAAATCGGTGGCGCGCTCGCGCAAATAGCTGTCCGCAACCGCGAGCATCGAGGCGCTCAGCTCATCGATCACGCGGAAGAGCGCGCTCTCGGCCGCCCATCCGTCCTGCACCGCCTGGCGGATACGGCCGACGAATTCTTCGTCCTCGAGAATCAGGCTATGGCCGTCGAAGATGCGCAGCTCGCCCTCGGGCATCAGCGGCGCCATCCGGGCCTTGAGCGCGGCGAGCTCGCTCCTGGAGCGGCCGATCGCATCGTCGAGGCGTTTGAGTTCGACCTTGGCGTCGCGTGAGCGCTGATTGCGATCAATGGTGCTGAGGAAGGTGCCGACGACGTGCGCGGCGCCCTGGGCGAATCCGGGCGAGGCGGCGAGGCCGACCAGGCGCGGGCGCCGCACCTTGACGGGGGCAGCGACGCGCGCGGTGCCGCCGACCTTTTCGTAGTCCTTGAGCTGGCGGTTCGCCTCGATCATCCGGCGCCGATATTCCTCGCGCTCCTTTTCGCGCGTGGCGAGGGTCTCGCGCAGGCGGAAGTGGCGCAGGATTTGTGCGACCTGGTTGGCGGCGGTGGCGAGCAGACGGATTTCGCCCTTGGTGAACTTGCGCCGCTCCAGGGTCTGGGTGACCAGCACGCCGAGCGGCTTATGCCGGCCATCGAAAAGCGGCACGCCGAGGAAGGTGTGATAGCGCTCCTCGCCGGTCTCGGGAAAATACTTATAACGCGGATGGCTGATCGCGTCGGGAACGCAGAGCGCCTCTTCGTTCTCGAGCACCAAGCCGACCAGGCCCTCCTTGAGCTTCATCGAGACGCGGCCGACGGATTCGCGATCGAGACCGACGGTGGCGCGCAGCACGACGCGCTCGCGCTGCGGATCGAAGAGGTAAAGCGAGCAGACCTCGGCCTCCATGCCGGCTGCAATTGCGGCCACCACGCGATCGAGGGTGTCGCGAAGGTCGTCCGAATGCTCGCCGCCGATCGAGGATAGGTGCTCCAGGAGAGCAAGCCGGTCCTTGTTGGATGCCATAATGTGCGTCTGTAGCGGGCCGGAGCAGCTTATCGCACGCGCATACGGCGGAACAACTACCTGAAGTTGAAGGCCGCGCGAGCGCGGGTCAGGCCGGGCAAACCGAGCGAAGGGGAGATTTGGACTGCGGAGTCCGATTATCTGGCGAGTGCGCCGGGAAATCGCAGGCCGCGCAGATCGTTTTCGTCGGGATTCTCGTACCACGCAAAGGCCTGGCCGAGGCGCCAGTCGGGATGATCGAGAGAAAACTCGTTGACAGTAATTCCTTCAACGAGTTTGGTGACTTCGATCGCGCCGTCGGCGAGCACGCAGAGGCGCAGGCCCTTGCCTTCGCCGATCCATTCGAGCTCGATGCCGTGGTCGGGGGTCACGTCGATGTCGATCGGCGCATCGGCGGCCGGAATATGACGGCGCACGAGGTCCAGCATCCGCGCGCAGGCCTTGAGCGCGGGCTTGCCGGGCTCGTCCTCGGCGGTAAGCGCCGAGACTTCGCCGGCGCGATGGTGCAGCCAAAGAATCGCATCTTCCTGCCAGGTGTTGCTGATTGTTCGCATAGAGAGTGCTCCGGGTATTTCGCGGCGAGCCTGATAGTTAGACGACAAAACGAGGAGGCTCGTTCATCCAGGGGAAGCAGGAATCGCGCCAACGAAAAGCATCCGGATTACAAGGCCAGGCGCGATCAAAAGCCGAACCGCGGAAAAATCTAGCCGCCGAAAACCGGCTGCGCGCGCCTTGGAACTTTCATTCACGGGACACGGCCGCGGCGTATCCGCGGCAGCCGGTGGCGCGGATTTGCGCGATTGAGAGTCGTCTTTGCCCCGAACATTCTGGTCTCGGCGTTGATATTTCCTGGTGGGCACGCTTTGCGCGCCTTGGAACGCGTCACTGAGGGGCGCGATGTGCTGCTGATCTCCCGGCCTATTATCGATGAACTGTTAAGGGTGCCGGCGCGGGAATTCGCTCGCGACGCCGAGCAACTATCGCGACTTGCCGTGTCACTGGCGGAGCTTGGCGAAACCGTCGAACCGGGTGGGCGAATCAATATTCTCAAAGATGATCCAGACGATCGAATTCTCGAATGCGCGCAGGCCGGCATTGCCGACGCAATCGTAACTGGCGACCATGCGATGCTGGCGCTCAGGAAGTTCGGCAACTGTCGCGTGCTGCGGCTGCGCGCATACCTGGCAGAGCCGTAAATTACGGCGTCGCTCAACCAGGCTTGCGGGATTCTTCGCGCTTTCTGAGATCGACGCGGCGGATTTTGCCGCTTACCGTTTTCGGCAGCTCGTTCATGAATTCGATTTCGCGCGG
This sequence comes from Candidatus Binataceae bacterium, assembly GCA_035508495.1. NCBI lineage: Bacteria > Candidatus Binatota > Binatia (SeqCode) > Binatales (SeqCode) > Binataceae (SeqCode) > Binataceae bacterium (SeqCode). The sequence goes on along the minus strand of DATJMX010000036.1, from coordinate 93,478 downwards.
GTATTTGTAGGGCGCGGTGATTCGCTTGCAATGCTCCTGCAGCTCGATGACTAGCGGTTCACTTCCCGCCACTCCTGGCCGCAGTTTCACGAAGGCTTTCACGATCGAGCCGCGCTCGGCGTCGGGGCTGGCGACCACCGCCGATTCCACCACGGCGGGATGCTCGAGCAGCGCGCTTTCGACTTCGAACGGACCGATACGATAGCCGGCCGAGATGATCACATCATCGGCGCGCCCGACGAACCATAAGTAGCCGTCGGCGTCGCGCGTCGCCTGGTCGCCGGTGAGATACCAATTGCCGCGGAACACGTTTTCGGTTTCTTCCCTGTTCTTCCAGTATTCGAGGAACAGCGAGGGCGGGCGATGCGGCGTGACGCGCACCGCGATCTCGCCGATTTCATCGACGGCGCATTCTTCGAGCTTGTCGTTGATCACGTGGACGTCGTGACCGGGGAAGGGCAGGCCCATCGAACCGGTTTTGATTTCGATCCCCGGCATATTCGCGGCCAGGATGATCGTCTCGGTCTGGCCGTAGCCGTCGCGAATCGTATGGCCGGTGCGCTCGCGCCATACTTCGATCGCCTCGGGATTGAGCGGCTCGCCGGCGCCGACGCAATGCCGCAGGTCCGGAAATTTGTACTTGCCGAGGTCCTCCTTGATCAGCATCCGATACTCAGTCGGCGGCGCGCAGAAGGAGGTGATGCCGTAGCGCTCGATCAGCTCGAGCTCGCGGCGCGGCTCGAAACGCCCGTTGTACATGAAGGTCGTGACGCCGTTCATCCACGGGCCGAAGAGGACGCCATACGCCGCCTTGGCCCATCCGGTGTCGGAAGTCGTCCAATGCCGGTCGCCGTCCTGGAGGCCGATCCAGTCAAGGCCGGTGTGGCGATGACTCCAGGTGTACGCGTGACTGTGCAGGACAGCTTTCGGCTCGCGAGTGGTACCGGACGTGTAATAACAGATCGCGGGATCGGACGACTTCGTATGCGCGGGGCGATACTCGGCCGACGCCGATTGCATCGCTTCGGGCAGCCCGGTCCATCCGGTGCGATTGCTGCCGGCGAGCAGGTAATGCTCGAGCGCCGGGCACTCCTTTTTCAGGTCGGCGATCATCGTGGTGTGCTCGGTGGTGGCGACGATCGCGCGGGCGCCGGAATGATTGGCGCGATAGATTAGGTCCTTCTCGCGCAGCATCGAAGTGCAGGGGATGACGAGCGCGCCGAGCTTGAGCGCGCCGACGTATGCCGCCTGCCACAGCGTGATTCGCGGCAGCACGAGCAAAACCGGATCGCCGCGCCGAATGCCCATCGTATGCAGTACGTTGGCGATACGGTTTGATTGCTGGCGCAGGTCGGCGAATGTCAGCCGCGCGCGGCGGCCGTCCTGATCTTCCCACAAGAGCGCGACGCGATTCGGATCACCAGCGAAATGATCGACAGTGGTGCCAAAGTTGAAATACTCCGGCGTGTTCCATCGGAAGGCCGCACGCGCGTGGTGGTATTTCTCCAGCGCTTCCTTCATTGGCGTGCACCCGTGCGATGCGCGCGCTCGGCGGGAGCCTCGGAGCGTTTGGCCGCGGCGCGAATGTACTTGAGCGTGATCGGCGAGAGATCGTCGCGCTCGGTGTGAACGTCGATAATCGAGAACGACTTCGATTGATGCGCCATGTCGAGTGCGTCGCGCAGCTCCTGGGCGTTGGTGGCCTCGAATCCCACGCCACCCCAATCGCGCGCCAGTTGTGCGTATGGCCAGGGCGGGATCTCGAGCAGATCGCGGCGCTCGGCGACGGGCCGGAAGATACCCCATCCGCCATTGTTGATCAGGATAACGATCGGATTGGCGCCCTTCGCAGGCGCCTGCGAGATCTCGGGCCCGGTCATTTGAAAGCCGCCATCGCCGCACAGAATCAGCGGACGCAATCCACTGCCGAGCTGGGCGCCCATCGCAGCAGGGACGGCAAATCCCATCGAGGCGTAAAAGCCCTGCGCGAAGTAGGCATTGCGATGCGGCACGCGCACATCGAGTCCGCCGAACAGCATATCGCCCGACTCGGAGACGACGAGATAGTCGGTGTGACTCGCGAGGAACTCATTCACCGTCGCGAGAAGCTGGCCGACCTTGATCGGCTTGCCGTTGCGCGCGGCGGCCTCGCGCAGATTGTCGGCATACTGCACGCGCTCCTTGTGACGGCGAATCTTTTCTTTCAGCATCGCGCGCACGAAATCGCGCACCGCAACGTCGGTGTAGGTGTGAAACTTCACGTCGACCTTGCGATCGACGGCCCACACCGAGCGTGACTGGATGACGCGCGGCGGGCGATTGCCGAAGTTCATATCGGTCTTGAGGCATCCGAGGTTGAGTACAAAGTCCGCCTGATCCATCCGCGCGACGATCGAGGGCGGGCTGATCGGTCCGATATGCACGCCCATGTAGAGCGGATGGTTCATCGGAAAGGCGCCCTTGCCGAGCACGGTCGTGAACACCGGCGCGCCCATCTTCTCGGCGAGCTCGATCAGCTCCTCCGACACTTTGTAGCGATGGATCTCGATGCCCGCGATGAGCACGGGCTTGCGGCTCGCGTTGAACATCGCGACGGTCTCGCGCGCCGCCTCTTCGACCTTGCGCGAATCGGATTCGCGGAAATGCAGGCGCCCGTCCCATTCGATTATCTCGTCGGGCACTTCGATCACGCGACCGACCATATCGCGATGAATCTCGACATAGCCGGGACGCTGCTCCTCCCAAATCGTGCGAACCACGCGATGCAGCTCCTGCGCGGCGGTGCGCGGATCGGTGAGCACCGTCGAGGCGCAGGTAACCTCCTGGTAGATGCGGAGCTGCGAATCGATCTCGCGGGCCTGGTGATGGATGAGAGTGCCGAGCTTGCGCTCCTCCTCGCCGGGGCCGCCCGAGAAAATCAAGAGCGGGACGCGCTCGGAGAACGATCCGGCGACGGGATTGACCATGTTATGGCCGCCGGCGCCGTAGGTGACGCAGACGACGCCGATCCTGCCGGTCGCGCGGGCATAGCCGTCGGCGGCAAAGCCGACGCCCGGCTCATGCGACATCGTGATTATATTGAGATCATGTTTGCGGCCCAGCGCGAAAAACAGTCGCAGCGCCAGGTCGCCTGGAATCCCGAATACGTGGGTGGTACCGATCCGGCGCAGGTATGCGACCAGGAACTCACCGAGCGGCATGTGCTTCTTCAAGCGGCGACTCCTTTAATCCAAATTGTACCAGAAGCGAAGCTGATGACACCGCATGAAGCCTGATAACTTCCAGCCGCGTGTGTGCTACGATTGGGCCGCCAAGGGATAGAAATGTTTCGCTCGATACTCAGCCTGGGCTTTTTGCGGCCGCTTCAGATGCGGAAGCTGTTCATGTACCTGCCCCAGTTTGCGCGGGTCTTTTATCGCTTGATGAACGATTCGCGGGTGGGAATCCTGCCCAAGCTGGTGCCCGTGATGGCGTTGCTGGTGCTGTTGACGCCGCCGGCGCTGGAGCTCGATATGATCCCGATCGTCGGCGAGCTCGACTGGATGCTGGTGGCATTCGTCGCGTTCAAGATTTTCATCTGGCTCTGCCCGCCTGACATTGTCCGCGAGCATGTTACAGCGATAGCGCGGAACGCCTGAACCAAGATGCGACCGCGCTACCTCCTGTTTGCCCTGGCGGCTATCGTGCTCGTCGCGCTCATCTCGGTGAGCGTGCTCGATCAACTGCTGGTCGATTTCCTATGGTACGGGAACCTCGGATTTTCGGAGGTCTTTTCGACCACGGTCGGCGCCGAAGTTGGGATCTTCGGCCTTGCCTGGGTGGTCACTTTCGTCGTGGTCTCGCTGAACGGCCTGCTCGCGATCAAATGGAGCCGCGAGCGGCTGCGCGTCGTGCGGCGCGCCGACGAGATGGTCGAGGTCAACCTGCCCGAGCTGATTCGCGCGCTCGGCGATCGCGTGCCATGGCGCCTTATAGTGATCGCGGGCGCGGCGGTGCTGGCGCTCTTTGTCGCCCAGGGCGAGGCCGCGAACTGGGATCTCTACCTTAAAGGCTTTTACGGCGTGCCGTTCGGCACTACCGATCCTGCGTTCGGTAAGGACATCGGCTTTTACATCTTCTCGGTGCCGTTCCTCGAAGAGCTGCGCGACCTCTTTTTGGTTCTGCTGTTCCTGATGACTGCTGCGACGGTCGGCGTGTACTGGTCGCGCGGCTCGATCGATTTCCGCGAATCGCCGCCACGAATATCGCCCGCGGCCGCCACGCATCTTTCGATATTGCTCGCGCTGTTCTTCGTGCAGCGCGCGATGAGCTACTGGCTGGCGCGCTACGGCCTGCTGCTGCATACCGACGGCGTCGTATTCGGCCTGCGCTACGTCGATCGGATCCTCTGGCAGCCGGGTTTCTGGCTGCTGGTGATATTGGCGCTTGCTGCCGCGGGGCTATGCCTTGCGAACGCGCGGACGGGCGGCCTCAGGCTGCCGGTCGTCGCGTTCATAATCGTCTTCGGCCCGGCGCTTATCCTGAATCTGATCCAGCCCGTGATTGAGCGGCTTTTCGTCAAGCCCGACGAGTTGCGAATCGAGAAGCCGTACCTCGAGCGCAATATCGAATCGACGCGGCATGCGTATCGGCTCGACGGGATCGACGTGAAGCCCTTCGCGGGCAAGAACAATCTCACGCTCGCCGGGGTTCATCAGGACGCCGCGACGGTCAAGAATATCCGATTGTGGGACCCGCGCCCGCTGATCGACACGTATAAACAGTTGCAGGAAATCCGCCTTTACTACGACTTCCGCGACGTCGATATCGATCGTTACTGGATCAACGGGCAGTACACCGAGGTGATGCTCTCGGCGCGCGAGATGAACGTCGAGGCGTTGCCGGAGAACGCGCAGACCTGGGTCAATCAGCATCTCAAGTTCACCCACGGCGCCGGCCTCGCGATGAGTCCCGTCAACGAGAAGGATTCCGAAGGACTGCCGGTCTTTTACCTCAAGGACATCCCGGCGGTGTCGGACGTGGGTCTCAAGCTCGATCAGCCCGCGATCTATTTCGGCCAGGAGCCGCGCGACAACTATGCGATCGTGGACTCGGCGACTCCGGAGTTCGACTATCCGCGCGGCGCTGACAACGTATTTAGTTATTATTCAGGCGCCGGCGGCGTCCCGATTCACGGACTCTTCCGGCGCCTGCTGTTCAGCATTTTCTATCGCGATATCAACTTGCTCGTGACCGAGAATATCGTCCCCAAGAGCAAGATAATGATTCGTCGCAATATTATTGACCGGATCAAGTATCTCGCGCCGTTTCTTACTGTAGATAATGATCCTTACGCTGTTATTCATGACGGTCATCTTGTCTGGATCGTCGACGCGTACACGACGAGCGATCATTACCCATATTCGCAGATCGAGCACACTGACATCGGCGACCTGAACTATATTCGCAACTCAGTGAAAATCGTTGTGGATGCGTACACGGGGGAGACCAATTTTTACGTCGCCGATCCCGACGATCCTATCGTGCGCACCTGGGAGCGAATCTTCCCGGCGTTGTTCAAGCCGATGGCGCAGATGCCCTCGGACCTGCATGCGCATATTCGCTATCCGGAAGACTTCTTTCTCGTCCAGGCGGATATCTATCGCACCTATCACATGACCGACCCGCAGGTTTTCTACAATCGCGAAGACCTGTGGGGCTTTCCGAACGAGAATTACGGCGGCCAGACCATCCAGATGCAGCCCTACTACGTAATCATGCGGCTGCCCGGCGAGAAGCAGGACGAATATATTTTGATGCTGCCGATGGTGCCGCACGGGCGCGACAATATGATTTCGTGGTTGGCCGCGCGATGCGACGGGACCGACTATGGTCATCTGTTTGAGTATTCATTTTCGAAGGACAAGCTCTTCTACGGTCCGTATCAGATCCAGGCGCGAATCAACCAGGATCCCGAGATTTCGCGGCAGTTGTCACTATGGAATCAGATGGGCTCGAAGGTGCTGCTCGGCAATCTGCTGGTGATTCCCGTGCAGGACGCGCTGCTATACGTCGAGCCGCTTTTCATCCGCGCCGAAAATGGGCAATTGCCGCAGCTTCAGCGCGTGATCGCGGCCTACAGCGATCGCGTGGTGATGGGCGACACGCTCGACCTGACGCTAACCTCGCTGTTCAGCAATCAGCAGGTGCCGGCCCCAACGCTGGTCTCGACGACGGCACCGGCAATCGCGCCGGCGCAGACGGCGATGCCGCCGCCGAATGGCAAACCCGATCTCGAACAGGCCTCATCGCACTACAATCGCGCGATGGACGCGCTGAAGCAGGGCAACTGGCAACAATTCGGCGCCGAAATGCAGAAGCTCGGCCAATCGCTCGGTCCCGACGGGCATTAGCAAGAAATAAGGAAGGCGCGTTAGCAACTTCCTTTTTTTCTGAGTAATCGCCGGATAGCTATTTCTCGTCGTTCGATAATCGCGACTTCAATCGCGCCAGCGTTGCGAGCGCGTCGATTGGCGTCATGCGATCGACGTCGGTGGCGCGAAGCTCGTCGATTATTCGGCTTTCGAGCGGTGAGAAGAGACTCATCTGCGCGACGGGTTTCGAGGCGCGCCGATGATGCGCCAGTCTTGGCATTCCGGCTTCATCGAGCTCGCCTTGCTCCAGATTCGTCAGAATTTCTTTTGAGCGTGCGATGATCGAGTCGGGCAGGCCGGCGAGGCGCGCGACTTCGATTCCATAACTGCGCGACGCGGGCTGCTCGATGACGCGCCGCAGGAACAGCACTTCGCTGCCCCATTCGCGCACCGCCATGCTGAGGTTGCGCACGCGCGGGCGATCGCGGGCGAGGTCGGTCAGCTCGTGAAAATGCGTCGCGAACAGAACCTTGGCGCGCGTCTGATCGTGCAGATATTCCGCGACGGCCCATGCGATCGCGAGGCCGTCGAACGTGCTCGTGCCGCGGCCGACTTCGTCGAGCAGCAGCAGGCTGCGCTCTGTGAGGCCCTTGAGCAGGCGCGCCGTCTCGCTCATCTCGACCATGAAGGTCGATTCGCCGCGGCGCAGTTCGTCGCGCGCGCCGATTCGCGTGAGCACGCGGTCGACGAGGCCAATCGTCGCTTCCGCCGCCGGGACGAAGCTGCCGATCTGGGCCATGATGACGAGCACGGCGACCTGCCGCAGATACGTCGATTTGCCCGCCATGTTCGGGCCGGTGATAAGCGCGAGCTGGCGCGAATCGGGATCGGCGTCGAGATCGTTGGGCACGAACTCCCCCGTGCGCATCCCCGCTTCGAGGACCGGATGCCGCCCGTCGCGAATGCGGATGCGCAGGCCCGAGTTGATCTTTGGCCGCACATAGCCGCGACGACGCGCGACGCGTGCCAGCGACATGAGCGCATCGAATTCGCCCACCGCGCGAGCGGTTTCCAGGATCGCCGCGCTCACGCCCTGCAAATCGCGCAACATCTTGGTGAAAAGCTGCAACTCGAGTTCCTTGAGGCCGGTCTCCGCCGTGAGAATTTTGCGTTCGAGCTCCTTGAGACCCGGCATCGTAAAGCGCTCGGCGCCGACCAGAGTCTGCTTGCGCTCGTAGTCCGCGGGGACGCGTTCGAGATGTGCCTTGGTTACTTCGATGTAGTAGCCGAAGACGCTGTTGTAGCGGACTTTGAGCGACGGAATTTGAGTGCGGGCGCGCTCCTCGGCTTCGAGCTGGGCGATTACGCCGCGAGCGTCGCTGGCGAGCGCGCGGAGCTCATCGACTTCGGCGCTGAACCCGGTGCGGATCACATTGCCGTCGCGCGCGAGCACGGGTGGCTCGTCGGAGAGCGTGGTGGTGATTTGCTCGACGATTACGGGCCGCGGCTCGATTCGATCGGCGAGCGCCTTGATGAGTGGGCTCGCCAGCGAGCGCATCGCGAGCTGCAAATCGGCGACGGCGCTGAGCGCGTCGCCCAGGCGTGCGCAATCGCGTGGCGAGGCGCGCATGCTGCCGACGCGGCCCGCGAGGCGCTCCAGGTCGCCGATGTGCCTCAGCGCATCGGCGACGGCGCCGCCGAGATCCGCGTCGAAGAGTTCTTCGACGCCGTCGTGCCGCGCAGCAATATCCTCGCGCGAGAGCAGGGGATAGACGATCCAATTCGCGAGCGTGCGGGCGCCGACCGCAGTCAGCGTTTCATCGAGAATCGACAGCAGCGAGCCGCGGCGCGAGCCGTCGGACGCTGCGACCAGCTCGAGGTGCCGCCGCGTCGTGTCGTCGACGAGCATGTACTCCGCTGCGCGATAAATGCGCGGCGCTGTGAAATGCGCCAGGTCGCGGCCGAAGGTCTCCTCGACGTAGGCGATCGCGCGGCCTGCGGCCTGCGCTATCGCCTCGTCGAGACTCGCATCCGGAAAGCGCCGCGCGAGCGCTTCGGCCGCGATCGCGGCCGAGTAGCGCTCGGCGTCGAGCGCGCTCAGGGTGCATTCGACGCCGTCGAGCGCGGCGCTTAGTCCCTCGCTCGCGGCGGCGACGATCAACTCGCGCGGCCGCAGTCGCGCCAGCTCCTCGCGCAGCGTCGCCGCCTCGCGAATCGTGGTCGCGATGAATTCTCCCGTTGATACGTCGAGCGCCGCCAGCGCAAAGCCGCCATCCGCCGCTTCCGCCAACGATGCGAGGTAGCTCTTCTCGGCCGCCGTCAGCACCATCTCCTCGCCGACGGTGCCCGGCGTGATCACGCGGACGATCTCACGCGGCACGAGCTTGGACTTGCCGTCGATCGGCCCCTGCTCGCAGATCGCGACCTTGTAGCCGGCCTTCAAGAGCTTGGCGATATATGGCTCTGCGGCATGATACGGCACGCCGCACAGCGGCACGCCGTCTTTCGAGCGTGACGTGAGCTGGATATCGAGCACACGCGCCCCGACCTCGGCGTCCTCGAAGAACATCTCGTAGAAGTCGCCGAGGCGGAAAAACAGAATCGCGTCGGGCACGCGCTGCTTGACACCCAGGTACTGGGCCATCAGAGGTGTGGTCTTGACCGTCACCGAAGTAGTGCCGGGACGCAGGATAGCGGGTTACCGAGCGCGGGCAAAAGCGGGGCGGGACCGAGCCGCAGCCGCCCCTGCATGGCGATTTTCCCTTTACCCGTTCTCTGTCGATTTATTACGATGAAGGTGTTATTGAGACTGGGATCACTCGCCATGTCCATTCCCGCGGGGCGGACACCCGCACACGGCGAATACAAATTTCGATAGGAGATACCAACGATGGGTGCATCACCGTCACTAGAAAGCGCCGCCAGAGGTGCGAAATCGAGCGCCGCGCTCAGTTTCCTCAAAAATTCGCCGAAGAAGCTTCTGATCGCAGGCAAGTGGGTTCCGTCCAAGTCGGGCAAGACCTTCGAGACTCTCAACCCGGCCAACGAAGAAGTGCTGGCTCTCGTTGCCGAAGGCGACAAGGCCGACGTCGATGAGGCGGTAAAGGCCGCGCGCAAGGCTTTCGAGGAAGGCCCCTGGGCCTCGATGCGCCCGCATGATCGCACCAAGGCGCTGCTCAAGATTGCTGATCTGATCGAGAAGAACGCCGACGAGCTGGCCGAGCTCGAATCGCTCGACAACGGCAAGCCGCTCTTCGAGTCGAAGAATATCGACGTCCCCGGCGCCGCCGAGACCTTTCGCTATTACGCCGGCTTCGCCACCAAGATTTATGGCGAGACCAATCCCTCGGATCCCTCGATGTTCAACTACACGCTGCGCGAAGCGGTTGGCGTATGCGGACAGATCATTCCGTGGAACTTCCCGCTCTTGATGGCGTCGTGGAAGATCGCGCCTGCGCTCGCGTGCGGCAACGTCGTGATCCTGAAGCCCGCCGAGCAGACGCCGCTCACCGCGATTCGCCTGGGCGAGCTGATCCTCGAATCAGGACTGCCTGAGTCCGTCGTGCAGATCATCACCGGATTCGGCCCCGGCGCCGGCAGCTCGATCGCCGAGCATCCTGATATCGACAAGGTCGCGTTCACCGGTTCGACCGAAGTCGGCAAGATCATCCTGAAGGCCTCGGCTGGCAACCTGAAGCGTGTATCGCTCGAGCTCGGCGGCAAGTCGCCGAACATCATTTTCCCCGATGCGGACATGGAGCAGGCAGTCTTCGGCTCGAGCATCGGAATCTTCATGAACCAGGGCCAGGTATGCTGCGCCGGCTCGCGCGTGTTCGTGCAAGAGAAGGTCTACGACCAGTTCACCGAAGGCATGTCGCAGTTCGCCAAGTCGATAACGCTCGGCAATCCTCTCGATCCCGGCACCCGCATGGGCCCGTTGGTATCGAAGGAGCAGCACGACCGCGTGAAGGGCTACCTGAAGATCGGCAAGGACGAGGGCGCCAAGGCCAAGATCGGTGGCGAGGCCGGCAACCAGGAGCGCGGCTACTTCATCCAGCCCACGGTCTTCACGGGTGTCAACAATCAGATGAAGATCGCGCGCGAAGAGATCTTTGGCCCGGTCGCTTCGGCGATCGCGTTCAAGGATGAAAACGACGCGGTGTTCCAGGGCAACGACACGACGTACGGCCTTGCCGCCGCCGTGTGGACCAAGGACATCAGCCGCGCCCATACGATCGCGCGCAAGCTCAAGGCGGGCACGGTCTGGATCAACACCTACGGTCAGATCGATCCGATGTCGCCGTTTGGCGGCTACAAGCAGTCGGGCTTCGGCCGCGAGCTCGGCAAGCATGCGATCGAGCTCTACACCCAGATCAAGTCCGTGTACGCAAAGCTCTAACTTGTAACGAAACTGCAACCAGAGGGCGCCTTCGAACGAGGGCGCCCTTTTCATTTTGAAATTGAGGCCGCGTCAGCAGACTTCGTATTCACCTGCGCATTGCGTATAGTGGCATCGCTCCGCGCAGCTCCAAATCCTTGATAGCGCGGAGTTTTGTCAGCACCTGATGGTCCGAGGTTCGCCGTTTAGGGGGGCGATCATTGATGGATTTCGTGCTGGAGCATCGATGACTTCTCATCGATGCCCCGAGGTTCACTGATGGCGGCGGGAAAGGACGGCCACTCGGAGACGATCGTTCAATCGAGGCGTGCTGCGACTGGGACGGAGAGCGCATCCGTCGAGATGCAGCAGAACGTGACCTTCGCGCGCCCGGTCGCCGAGGCCGAGTCGGAAGAACGGCTCGAAGTTCGTCCCATCGGCACTTCGCTCGGACTGCGCGAGCTGCAGGCTCTCCATCGCCGCACCTGGACCATGCTCAACGTCGAGGAAAAGCGCGTCCACGTTCTGCTCTGGCCGCTGGCGCTGCATTTCGGGCTCTACAGCGTGAAGCGGGGAGGGGAACGGCGCCGGCCGCCGCTCATCGGCGCGTTCTGGGCGCGATGCCTCGCCGAGGCGCCGCTAACACTCGGTCATCTTTATCCGCCGTCACTCTTCCGCGGCATCATGGCGAGCGAAGTCTGGGAGTTCGGCGGGATGGTCATCGATCCCACTTACCAGGGCAAGGGCCTGGTCCGCATGATGTCGGACACGGCGCGGTTATTCCTCTTCTCGCGCCGGCCCAAGCTCATCATCACCAACCCGGTCGAGCCGCTCTACGAGCTCTACAGGCAACTCGGCATGAAGGCCATCGGCAAAGCGCCGATCGAGCATCCCCACGCCTTCAACGTCAAAGTCTGGCTGATGTACGGTAAATTCGACGAACTGGCAAAGCCGTATTACATGTAGCGGGCCGCGCGCGGAGTGGCTGTTGGATTCGCTGAAGATTGCTGTACCGCCCGAAATTCGTTTGCCCGGATCGTCTGCACGATAGGCAAGCAGATGGCCGGGCGACAACCACGATGCAGCCTGCATTTCGAATCTTCTGAATCGTGATTATCGCGAGCCCGTCGCTCTGATGTCCTGCGAATAGCTTCGTCTGCTGTGACCCGATCGCATCGAAACAGTGACATCTCGTGCGTTCGAAAGACCTGGTCGGAAACCACTGGGTCGCCATCCGAATCTAGAGCAAACTACCGCGCTTCTATCCTTCGATAGACCTCCAGCGAACCCGGGATTGTCGGATCGTCGATCGGCATGGATAAGTATCGGAAATCTGAATATCACCTTCTAGCCGACCGGCAGGCGTCGCATAAGCTCTTCGCACTAGCTATCATTTGGCTCGGAGTTGGAGGGGATTGTGGCGCGGAGCTTTCGTGCGTTTTCGTTCGCGGCTGCGGTGGCGTTGACGATCGCCGCGATGGCCGCGCGCGCTCATGCTTCCCTTCCGAACCTCACTTCAGTTCAGATCACCCGTCACGGCGCAGCGCAGGAGATTCATTTCGAGTTCGAAGGTGTAGCGCCGCGGATGCATCTGAGTGCGCATGGCAGCGAACTCTGGATCGATCTCGACGGCGCGCATCTCGACGTGCCGCCGCGCCCGCTTTACGGACTGGAATCGCCGCCGCTCAAGGCGTTGCGTGCGATGGATGCCGACGGACATCAGCGCATCGTCATCGACGTTCAGGGCAAAGCTGACTATGCGATCGCGCGCTTGAATCACGAGATTCTGTTGCGGCTCGCACCCGCGGGCGCTGTGCCGAATCTTGCCGCACCGATCCTCGTGCATAACGACATCGCGCCCAAGCGTCGCAGTCGCTACGTCGCCTCCGCGGCGCCGCCCGAGATTGCTGCGCCGTCAGCTCCCGAGTATCGCTATGGCGGTCCCGTGATCGAGCGGCCGCATCCCTCCGAAGTGGAGCCGGTGAGTATCGAGCCCGCCACGCCCGGACATCCGCTCGTCATGATCGATCCGGGCCACGGCGGCTACGATCCGGGCACGGCATCCGAATCAGGAATCTTGGAGAAGGACCTGGCGCTGCAAATTGCGATGCAGGTGAAGCGCGCGCTCGAGGAAAGTGGTATCCGAGCCGAGATGACGCGCTCGACCGACGATTTCATCAGCCTGCACGATCGCACCGAGGCTGCTAACAACGCCGGCGCCGATCTGTTCCTGTCGATTCATCTCAACTCGAGTCCCAATCCCGACACGACCGGCATTGAAGTTTACTATCTCAACAATACGACCGACCGCGCGACGATCCGCCTCGCCCGGATGGAGAATGGCGGCACGACCGACTATGGCGCCACCGGGGACTCCAACCTAAACTACATCCTGGCCGACCTGCGCCAGAACTATAAGGCGAATGATTCGGCCTCGCTGGCCAGGATGATCGATGCGCAAACGGTCGCCGATCTGACCAGCGGACTGGGAGTCGAGGTGAACGCACTCGGAGCGAAAAAGGGTCCTTTTTACGTGCTGGTCGGTGCGCATATGCCGTCGGTGCTGGTCGAGTGCGGCTTCCTGTCGAACCCGAGCGAGGCCAAGCGTCTGAAGTCCCCGCAATACCAGGAGCTTCTGGCTGACGGTATCGCGGAAGCCGTGCGGCACTACCTGAGCTCAGACGCGGCCGTGGGAAATCTGTGAGCGAGGCGGTCTCTCGGCAAAATGGCGCCGGCGGCGCTCTCGATTTATCGAGTCTCCGCAGCGACGACGCTCTCTTCCAGGAGTTCGAGCGCGGCCGCAAGCCGGGCGAGCTCACGCGCGCCTATCTCGATTCAGTAAGAGAAGAGTTGCACGAGCGTCATCTGGCGGGCGCCAGCGGCAGCGAAGTCGTGATGGGCATGACGGCCGCGACCGACGCGCTGATGCGGGCGCTGTTTCGTTACGCCGAGGCCGAGTTTGCGCGTCACGGGCACAAGCTCAACCAGCGCGTCGCGATCGTCGCCCGCGGCGGCTACGGGCGGGGCGAGCTCAACCCGTGGTCGGATATCGATCTGCTCTATCTTCACGACTACAAGCGCGGGCCGTATCTCGAGTTCGTCACCGAGATCACGCTCCACGCGCTATGGGACGCCGGCGTCAGCGTCGGTCACGGCGTGCGCACTGCCAAAGAATGCGTGCGGCTGGCCAACACCGACTTCAAGGAAAAAACCGCGATTATCGACGCGCGATTTTTGTGCGGCGAGGAAAAGCTTTACGTCGATCTCGAAAAAATCCTCCTCAGCGAAGTGCTCAATCGCAACCAGGATCAGTTCTTCAAGACCAAGCTCGAGGAGAGCCGCGAACGCCATCAGAAGTATGGCGATTCGATCTACCTGCTCGAGCCTCAGCTCAAGGAAGGCGAGGGCGGGATGCGCGATCTGCACACCGCGCTGTGGCTTGCCAAGGTCAAGTACAAGATCCATTCGGTCGAAGAGCTGGTCCAAAAGGCCGTCATCACCGAGCCCGAGCTTAAGGAAGTGCTCGAGGCGCGCGACTTCATGTGGCGCGTGCGCAACGCGCTGCACTTCACGGCGCGGCGCCATTTCGATCAGCTCAGCTTCGAGATGCAGGAAAAAATCGAGCCGCAGCTCGGACTACGCCCGCGTGAGGGCGAGATGGCGGGCGCGGCGCTGATGCGCGAGTACTACCAGCACGCGACGACGATTCATCGCTTCGCCGAGGGCCTGATCGCGCGCGTCACCGAGAACAGCCCCGGTGGCCGTTTCTTCAATCGCGTGCCGGTCCGCAAGATTCGCCCCGGCGTGACGATTCAGCAGAATCTGCTCTCGGTCAGCGATCCGCAGCTTTTCAAGAACGATCCGCTTAACTTGTTGACGATCTATGCTGACTGTCAGTCGCAACTGGTCGGGCTTTCAGGCAGCGCCTACCAGCTCGTGCGCGACAACCTGGGGCTCATCGACGATACCGTCCGTCACGATCCCCGGGTCGGCACGATCCTGATGCAGGTTCTCGCCGGCCGCGAGCGCGTGGCAGAAACGCTCGAGGCGATGCATCTGTCTGGCGTTCTGGGCGCGGTAATTCCGGAGTTCGGCAATCTCTACGCGCGCGTGCTGCACGACCTCTACCATATCTACACCGTCGATCGTCATTCGCTGGTCGCGGTCAAGGAGCTGGAGAGTCTGCGCATCGGCAAGTTCAAGGAGACGACTCCGCTCTTGACCGAGGTCGCGCGCCAGCTCGACTGTCTGCCGCTCGTGTTCCTGGCGCTCCTGCTGCACGACATCGGCAAGGGCCACGGCCATGACCATCACGAGCGCGGCGCGAATCTCACCGTCGAAGTATCGAAGCGGCTCGGCCTCGATTCGGAGCAGATCGATCTCGTCGTTTTCCTGGTGCGCGATCATTTGATGATGTCGCAGATCGCGCAGAAGGGCGATCTCGACGATCCTACGACCGTGACCGAATTCGCGCGCGAGGTCGGCTCGATCGAGCGGCTCAAGGCGCTCTACCTTCTGACCTACGCCGATATGCGCGCGGTCGCGCCCAAGGTCTACAACAACTGGCGCAACATGCTGCTTTCCGATCTCTACCTGCGCGCGCTCAAAGTGCTCGAGCAGGGCGACAAGGAGACGGTCGATCCCGCGCGGCGCCTGCTCACGGTCAAAACGGCGGTGAGCAAGGACTTGACCGATCGCGGCGCGCCGCTCGATGCCGTCGAGTTGTTTCTCGATGAGATGCCGGATCGATACTTCTTCATCACGCCCGAGCCTGACATGCTCGTGCACTTCGAGTTGATGCGCGCGCTCGCCGAGCATCCGCTGGTCAGCCGCGTGCGCCACTATCCCGATCGCGAGTTCAGCGAATATATCGTCGTGACGCGCGACCAGCCCGGGCTCTTCTCGATGATCGCGGGCGCGCTGACCGCCAACAATCTCAACATCCTGTCAGCACGAATCACGACCCGCACCAACGGTATCGCGATCGACACCTTTCGCCTTTCGCATGCCGGCACCGACGCGACGATGGCGATGGAAGAGGACCGATGGCAGCGTGTCGATCAGGATCTGGAGCGCGTCGTGAACGGCAAGCAGGATATCGGCGAGCTGGTGGCCGCGGCGCATCACGTGCGCACGGCGGGCCGGAAATTTCTGCGCCGGGTGGCGACCGAAGTCACCGTCGACAACCGCACCTCCGAAGAACTCACTGTCATCGATGTTTTCACGCAGGATCGCGTCGGATTGCTGTTTGCGATCACGCACACGTTCTTCAAGCTCGGACTGCTGATCCATCTCGCGCGCATATCGACCAATGCCGACCAGGCGCTCGACGCTTTCTACGTCAGCGATCGCAACGGGCAGAAGATCACCGACATCGAGCGCATGCGCGAGCTGCGCACTATCCTCACGGACAAGATCGACGAGCGGCCGGTTCCGAGCGAGGAAGTTCGCGCTTGAGCACCGCCTCGTGGGAAGCGCTCATCGATGGGCACCTGAGCCGCCAGGCGGTCGAGCGCGGCCTCAGCCCGCATTCGATGGAAGCATATTCGCGCGATCTGCGCGATTTTGCCGAATGGGCGATGCTGCACAAGCTCGCGCCACCTGCGTTCGATTCCGCGGCGCTGACCAAGTACCTCGAGATGCTCGCTGAGCGTGAGTTCGAAGTGACGACGCAGCGGCGCCATCTGGCAAGCCTGCGCGGCCTCGCGCGGCACATGGTCGACGAGAAAGTGATCGAGCGCGACCCGGCGCCCGCGGTGAAGCTCCGGCCGCATCCGCGCAAACTCCCGCGCACGATGGGCCGCGAGCAAATCGCACAACTAATCGAATCGATCGACGCATCGACTCCGCGCGGCAAGCGCGATCGCGCAATGCTCGAGCTGGCGTATGGATGCGGCCTGCGCGTGTCTGAGCTCGTCAACCTCGAGCTGCATCAGGTGAATCTCGAAGCGGGCGTGATCATCGTGCTCGGCAAGGGATCGAAGGAGCGGATGGTGCCGGTGGGCGGCGCAGCCAAGCGCGCGCTCAAGTCATACCTCGCGCTGCGCAACTTCATTCCGGCCGGCGCGAACTTCGAGGAGGATCGCCGCGCGCCGAAACCGATTCGCTCGACCGCGGTGTTCATCACGCGGCTCGGCAGCAAGATGACGCGGCAGGGATTTTTCAAAGCGCTCAAGGAATGGGCGTCGTACGATCGGCGGCTCGCCTGGGTGAGTCCGCACAGCCTGCGTCACTGCTTCGCGACGCACCTGGTCGAAGGCGGCGCGGATTTGCGGGCCGTGCAGGAGATGCTCGGTCACGCCGACATCTCGACGACGCAAATCTACACGCACCTCTCACGCAGCCATCTGCGCAAAGTTCATCGCACCTATCATCCGCGCGCCTCACGCGCCGCGCTCGAGGATCGCAAAGCTTGAACGACCTTCCTCAGTTCCTGATCCAGATTTCGATCTGGGCGCTGCCGACGATCTTCGCGATCATCCTGCACGAAATCAGCCACGGCTTCGTTGCGCTTCAGCTCGGCGACGATACCGCGCTGCGCGCCGGCAGGCTCACGCTCAATCCGATCTCGCACATCGATTTGTTCGGCACGATTCTCCTTCCCGCGATGCTTTTGTTTTTGCATCTGCCTGTCTTTGGCTATGCCAAGCCGGTACCGGTGGATTTTCGGCGCCTGAAACCTCTTCGGCTTGGGATGATCGTCGTATCCGCCGCAGGGCCGCTCACCAACTTTTCGCTCGCCGTTCTGAGCGCGATCGTGATGCGCATCGCGGCGTCGAAGTTGAATGGACCGATGGGCAATGAGATCGCTTTGCCGATCGCACTGATGGCGCGCGCATCGGTCTTCATCAACGTCGTGCTCGGGGTCTTCAACCTGTTCCCGCTGCTGCCGCTCGACGGCGGCCGTGTGCTTGCCGGGATTCTGCCGCTGCAGCTGGCGCGCGCTTATTCGCGTATCGAGCCCTACGGCTTCCTCATCCTGCTGTTGCTCCTGTATACAGATACGGTCGAACGGGTTATCAGCCCGATAATCAATTCAATCGTGCGAGTGCTGATTTGAGCGACGAGACAATCACGGCGAAGGTCGAGGCCGACGGCTCGATTCGTTTCCGGCTGCCGATTTACGAGGGGCCGCTCGACCTGTTGCTGCATCTGCTGAAGCGCGCCGAGCTCGATCCGCACGACGTCACCGCCAGCATCATCACCGAGCAGTATCTCGCGTACCTGGAGCTGCTCGATCAGCTCAACCTTGATGTCGCCGGCGAATACCTTGTGATGGCGGCGACCCTCTTGCTCATCAAGTCATTCTCGATGCTACCGCATCCGGGGGTCGCGGACGCAGAAGAAGCCGAGGGCCTCAAGACTGACCTGGTGGAGCGGCTGCTCGAATATCAACGCTATCGCGAGGCGGCAGAGAAGCTGGCCGAGCGCGCGCTGCTCGGGCGCGACGTGTTCACCACGCCGGGTGAGAAAGCGCCCGAGGGCGAGGAAAGCGCACCGCGCTACACCGTTTCGATCTTCGACCTGGTCGAGGCGATGGGCCTTGTGCTGAAGCGGGTGGCTGACGCGGTGCCGCGCGGTATCGTGCTGCGCGACGTCCCGGTCGCGCACTGTATCCCGCGAATTTTGGGCGCCCTCGAGGGCGGCGGCCGTATCGAATTCGCGACGCTGTTCGAGGACGCACGCGATCACTCGATCGTCATCGCAACTTTTATGGCGCTGCTTGAACTGATTCGCCGCCGCGAAGTCCTCGCGTATCAGGAAGTCCGCTTCGGACCGATCTGGCTCGAGCGCGGCGAGAACCGCGCACCGATGGCGGTCGAGGAAGCGGCGCAATCCAATCCCGAATCGGAAGCGGAGTCCGAGTGGAAGAAGAACGACTGAAATCGATCCTGGAAAGCCTTTTGTTCGCGGCCGGCGAGCCGGTTTCGCTCGCCAAGCTGACCGCGATCTTCGAGAACGTGCCACGCGCCACGATTCAGAAGACGCTCGCCACGATGGCGACGGAGTGCGCCGCCAACAATCGCGGCGTCACGATCGACGAGGTCGCAGGCGGCTACCAGATGCGCACGCCCAAGGAGCACTCGTCGTGGGTGCGCAAGCTGCTGGCGGCCAAGCCGCCGCGGCTCAGCCGCCCGCTGCTCGAGACGCTCGCGATCATCGCGTATCGCCAGCCGATCACGCGTCCCGAGATCGAGCAGCTGCGCGGTGTCGATGCCGGCGGCGTGCTCGAGACGCTGCTCGAAAAGCGCCTCGTTAAAATCGCGGGGCGCAAGGAAGCGCCCGGCCGTCCGATCGTTTACGCGACCACGCCCGAGTTCCTCGAATTGTTCGGGCTTAAGGATCTCGACAGCCTGCCCGATCTTTCCGAGTTCCGCGAGATTGAACGCGCCGTCGAGCAGGCCGAGACCAAGCCAATCGAGAGCCTCGAGAAGATGCCCGAGGATGTGCCTGCCGAAACCGACATGCCGGCCGAGCCCGAGCTCGAGGCAGAGGCGGAAGCCGAAGCGGAGGAAATCGTCCAGACCGACGAAGCAGTTGAGCTGGTTGACGAGCCGGACGAGCGCGACGAGCCGAAATCCGAAAGCTGAGTTTTAATCATGCGAAAGTTTGTCGCGTGCGCGGCCGCGATTCTCGCCGCCGTGGTGGGTATCGGCGCGGAGATCGAGCCGGTGCCGCCCTACAACGATCCGCTTTACATGCCGCTCCTCGCGCATCCCGCGCCACATGAGGCCGCGATCCTCGACGGCGCCGGGCACAAGCATTCGGCCTACGAGGTTTACCTGACCAACTTCGGCCACGAGCCGATCACGATTAAGGAAGTGCGCATGACGGGCGTGCTCGGGGGCAAGGACCTCTTTGCCGAAGACGCGACCGGGCCGAAGCTCAAGGCGATGTACAGCGCGATCATCACCGCCGATCGAGCCGCGCCGCAGGACCCGATGCTCCAGCCTGGCGCCAGCGGAATCCTGTTTATGTTTGCGGATTTCGTGCCCGAGCGCGGAGTGCCCGACCGCTTCGAAACGTCGATCTCGATTCTGGGCGGCGGCGGTCACGTCGGGTCAGGCACGATTGACATCGCGTCAACTCCGGTCAGCAAGGACGCGCCGTTCGTAATTCAGGCGCCGGTGCGCGGCGAACATTGGATGGCGGTGAACGGGCCGTCGAATACCTCCGTGCATCGTCGCGCCGTGCTGGTTGTTTATGGGCGGCCGTACATCGGACAGCGCTATGCGATCGATTGGGTGCAAGTCGATGATCGCGGCGCGACGTATCACGGCGACAAGAGCGACAATCGCAGCTACTACTGCTACGACCAGCCGATCCATGCGGTCGCTGACGGCAAGATCGTCGAAGTGCAGGACGGCGTGGCGCAGAACGTGCCCAACAGCGGCAAGCTCGCGACGCAGATAAGGTGGGAAACGCTGCCCGGCAATCATATCGTCGAGGATCTCGGCGGTGGCCACTTCGCCGCCTATGCGCATCTGATCCCGGGATCGATCAAGGTGAAGCAGGGTGACGAGGTTCACGTCGGTGACGTAATCGCGCATCTGGGCAACACCGGCAACTCGAGCGAGCCGCACCTGCACTTCCAGCTCTGCGACACGCCCTCATTCATAAAGTCGCAAGGCCTGCCGTTCGCAATCGACAAGTACACGATGGTCGATTACAAGCGCGAAAAATCCGGTAAAGAGCAGAAACTCGCGACTGGTGCTACGCACCAAATCGAAAAAGAAGAGCCCATGGAAAACGAGCTCGACAATTTCCAACCTCAATAAACCTGTGGACATCGAACGCGGTGAAATGAGCGGCAGCGGCTCCGCGGACGCTCTTCTCGCGCTGGCGATCTTTTTTGCGGGTACGGCTTTCTACGGCCTGCTGCATACTCAGCAGTATCTCGCCGTTGACGGTGCGGTTCGTTGCGTGAATGTGTACTGGAACTCGTATCGAATCGCGGGCGATAACAATCATTTATTATATTACGCCAATGTGACCTTGTGGCGGGATTTCCTCTCGCAGTTTGGAATTGAGGCTACCGATCCATTCAATTTCGTGCACCTTACCGAGTGGATGAACGCCTTGGCCGCGGCGGGTTCGGTATCGATATTCTGGCTGCTATGCAAGCGCGCGACGGGGCGGATCGCGATAGCTAGTGCCGCGGCGGCCGCCTACGCATTTTCCAATGCCTTCCTGCTCCACGCGACGAGCACGGCCGAGCCGATGGTCGGACTTCTGTGGAGCTTCGTGTCCGTCGGTCTGGCAGCCTGGGGCCTGTCGGCTCGCTCTTACCTGCTATTGTTCGCCGGCGGCGCGTTCCTGCTGCTCGCGATGGCGACCTACGAAAGCATGGTTTTGATCGGTCCGGCAGAGCTGGCGCTGATCTGGGGGTGGAAAGACGGCAATGAAGCTGGCAAACGCCTGGTATGGTTTCTTGCCGGGTGTATCGTTGGCGGTCTACTCGCCTACGTCCCGATTTACTACCTCAGCGGAACTACTAATCCGCTGTATATGTGGCGGCGGTTCGCTGCGATGGGCGGAGGCGACCGGGTTTATGGCAGAGTGACTATCGCAAAAATAGTCAATTTACCATTCGGCTTCGCCAGTGGAATTTTCGGAGCGCTGCCTCTCGACTATGGAGGAATCCGTTCGCTGCGCACCGAGTCTGTTGATACGATTTTGATTGCAGTAGGCGCAGTTTTGATTTCGATACTCTGGTTCTCGTGGACGGTGATTCGCAGCGTCTACGCACGCGCGCTTCTAAGCCCCAACCAACGCTTATTCCTCAGCTGTTGCCTCGTCGCATTGATATTTGACGCATTGGCGCTGATTTATTGGGATCCGCTGTATGACAAGTTATGGCTACAGCCGTTGGCTGCCGTAATTCTCGGCTGGAGCGTGATATTCACTGGCTGGCGTACACTCCACCGACAGTGGAAAGTGCTTATTCCCGAAGCGTTCGCTGCGCTGGTCATCGTCACGGCCGGCTTCGCGCGGGCGGTCGATGCGCATAGCGAGCCGACTCCCTGTCTAGATGCAGCCCATCAATTGTCAACGATAGTCGATTCGTCTGATCTGTTGGTGACCTCATGGGATCCAATCTCGCTTCTTTACTCGTCGTTTCTGCGTAATCGTGCAACTACGTTCGATCTACCTGCGGTGGCAGTCGCCGCCGGGCCTCTCACGACCAAGCTGTTGGTGAATTTTTTTGCGCCCGTCCGTCAAGGCGGCCATTCGGTGTTTTTCCTCGGCATCCTCGATGTACCTGAAACTACGTGGAAGACCTTTCTAGAGGATAAATGCGGCCTTCCGTATCATTCGATCGACGACTTGCGGAAGTGCGCGAAGCCAGTAGCTACTCTGACCTGCGAGAACAGAAGCAAAGTTCTCTGGGAACTCCCGGCAGTTTGTAGCGGAGGTAAGTAGCGCCTGGAATTCCAGAGAAGACTCGTTTAGCCGCCGGCGTCTTCGAAGACCCCGGATTCGGGAGTGTAGTTCTCGAAACGGGTGTACTCTGACAGATAGGTCAGCTTCACCGTGTCGGTAGGGCCGTTACGCTGCTTGGCGATAATGACTTCCGCGACGCCGGGTTCCTTGCTGTCTTTGCGATTGTACATGTCGTCGCGATAGATGAAGCCGATCACGTCCGCGTCCTGCTCGATTGCGCCCGACTCGCGCAGGTCGGCGAGGAGCGGACGGCGATCGGGCCGCGTTTCAACCTGGCGATTCAACTGCGACAGTGCGACGACCGGCACGCGCAGTTCCTTGGCGAGTGCCTTCAGCGAGCGCGATATCTCGGCGATTTCTTTTTCGCGCGATTCTCCCGGCCGCGACGAGCGCATCAACTGAAGGTAATCGACCATGATGAGTCCGAGGCGATTGCCGCGCTCTTTCGCGAGCCGGCGGCACTTTGCCTTGAGCACGATCGGCGACATGTCGGAGGAATCGTCGATAAAGATGTTTGCCTCCGAGAGCCGCCCCGCCGCCTGCGCGAGCTTGGGAAAATCCTGCTCGCGCAGAAATCCCTGGCGTGCCTTCTGGCTATTGACGCGCGCCTCCGAGCATAAGAGACGCAGCACGAGCTGCTCCTTTGACATTTCGAGCGAAAAGAACGCGACACCCACCGGAGGATCGGCGTCCATCGCCGCGTAAGCCGCGATGTTGAGCGCTAGCGCCGTTTTTCCCATCGAAGGCCGCGCCGCGATGATGATCAAATCGGACGGTTGCAATCCCGCTGTGACGCGATCGAGATCGATGTAACCGGTCGGCACGCCAGTCACCAGCTCGCGCTTCTCGTAGAGCCGCTCCAGGATGCGCAGCGACTCGCGCGTTAGCTCGGGCATCGTATGGAACGACGGCCGGATGCGGCGCTCGGAAATCTCGAAGATGCGGTGCTCAGCGGTGTCGAGGAATTCATCGACATTGGGCGGCGCTTCGTAGGCGGAACTCGCAATATCGGTCGCGACGGTTGCGAGGCTCCGCAGCACGGCTTTCTCGCGCACGATACGCGCGTAATGCGAGACGTTCGCCGCGGTGGGAACGCATGCGGCGAGCTCTGCGATATACGCGGCGCCGCCAATATTGTCGAGCGTGCCGCGCGACTTCAGCGCATCGACGAGAGTGATCGCATCGACGGGCTGGTTGCGGTCCGACAGCTCGACCATCGCGCTGAAAATTTGTCGATGTGCTTCGCGATAGAAATCGTCGGCGGTGAGAATTTCGAGCGACTGGTTGATCGCGTCGTTCTCGAGCAGGATTGCGCCGAGCACCGATTGCTCGGCGTCGAGATTTTGTGGGGGAACGCGCTTAAGAATGTCGTCCGTCGAATCCGCCACTGCCACATCCTCCATCCCGCGTGCGCGTCAATTCAGGGTCGGAAGTATTCCGGATACGCCGTGCGCTTACAACGCAATTACATCGCGCGCGCGATCGTTTTTCCAGAGCATGTTAATTAATCATCGACGCCCGATGCGATTGCGCTTGCGTTCATCGGCGATCAGCGGCGCGAGTAGCAAGCCGAACATGAATCCTCCTATGTGCGCCCACCACGCGACGCCGCCCATCGCCGCCGCAGCGCTGCCTTCGCTGAGGCCGGAGTAAAGCTGCAAGCCGAACCACAGCAGCAAGTAAATGACCGCCGGAATTTCGACCACTTGGATGAAAATAAAGATCGGCAGGATGGTCGAGATCCGGCCGCGCGGGAAAAACACGAAATAAGCGCCGAGCACGCCTGCGATAGCACCGCTCGCGCCGATCACCGGCACTTGCGAGGCCGGCGTGATCAGGACCGTGGCGAGCGCCGCCGCGATACCGGAAAGAAAGTAGAAGTAGAGGTAGCGGCGCGAGCCCATCCGCCATTCGACGGCCGCGCCGAAGATATAAAGGTAAAGCATATTGCCTGCGATGTGCCAGAAGCCGCCGTGCAGGAACATCGAGGTGATGATCGTGACGAGCGGCATCAAGCGCGCGCCGAGCGGAATCGCAAGATGAGCGCGCAAGCGAATCGACGCGTCGATCGCCCCGGGCACCATCGCAAAACGATCGACGAAGCCGCCGAGGTTGGGGCCGAGGCTCACTTCGTAGACGAAAACGGCGACGTTGATCGCGATCAGTGCGATGTTGATTGGCGTGAGGCGGCGCGGCGCCGCGTTGTCGCGGAAGGGGATCATTCAGGTGCCGATCGGCGGCGCATCTCGAATCCGCATATAGTAGCGGCGCGCATCTGTCGCGCGCGAGACGCAACCTGGGTGGGGCATGAAACGTACTTGAGCAGGAGTGCGAGGTGTGCGACAAGGATCGAAGGATCGCAAGCGTTTTCTGTTCGCATGCAAATCCTAAGCGGCGCTTATCTCAATTGCTTGGCAACGCCGCGCCCGCGTTCCCCGCGGGATACCGACAGGGAGGCAGCCATTATGGAAGTTGTTTCACAGGAAGTTACCGTACAGACCGGTAGTGAGAAAATGCCGGCGCATCTCGCGCGTCCCGCGACGGGTGGCCCTTATCCGGGGCTTATCGTCGTGATGGAGGCGTTCGGGCTCAACGATCATATCAGGAGCATCACGAATCGCTTTGCGGCCGAGGGTTTTGTCGCGCTGTCGCCGAATATCTATTTCCGTTCCCCCAACAACGTCGTTGGCTACAACGACCTTCCGGGCGCGATGCGCCTGATGGGCGCGCTCAATGACGACCAGATCGTCGCCGACATGAGCGCCTCGATCAATCATCTGAAGCCGATGAAAGAAGTGAAGCAAAGCTTCGGCACCACGGGCTTCTGCATGGGCGGCAGGATCAGCTTTTTGACTGCGTGCCGTAATCGCGATGTCAAAGCGACCGCGCCTTACTACGGCGGCGGGATGGTCAAGTCGCGGCAGCCGGGAGTGAAGGCGCCGATTGAGTACGTCGAGGGTCTCAACGCCGCCGTGCTCGCCTTCTTCGGCGGCAAGGACGCCTTCATCCCGATCGAAGAAGTCGATGCGTTTCGCGACGCGCTGCGCAAGGCGGGCAAGAGCGCCGAAGTCGTGCTGTACCCCGACGCCGATCACGGCTTCATGTGCGACGAGCGTCCGTCGTTCCATCCTACGCATTCCAAGGAGGCGTGGACCAAGACCATCGCCTTCTTCAAGCAGCATCTCGGCTGAGCAGGGACGGCATCGAGTTGCATAGACCTCATGAACGGGCCGGCTTTGGCCGGCCCCTTTTTTTTCTCCTGCTCATCGCGGCGCTCGCTGCCTCGGCTTGCTACTCGCGCGATTACAACCAGGCGGTGGCGGCGAATGTGTCGCTGATCTCAGACCTGTGCGACAAGCTCGCCGATTACAGCAAGGCGGATTTCATGCTCGACGATCACAAGGTGACGTCAGAGGAGATGGGCGAGTTTTACTACGCGTTTAACAAGGCGAGCGCGTTTTCCGCTTCGACCCCGCGCGAAGCCTCGCGCCATTCGCACAAGGATTTCGACAAGATGCTGGTGGCATACGAGAATTTCGTCCATGCCGCCGACGAGTATCGCCTGCGCACAGAGCCCGATGCGGCAGCGCTGGCAGGACTGATGTCGCAGCGCGATCAAGTGAAGCATCTGGCTGGCCGCGTCACGCAGGATCTCCACGACGAAGCGAAGTCGTGAGCGCATAAATGAACAGTCTTCTCTCTTGAATAACCTAGCCCACGCAGCGGGAGAGGCAGACTGGATCGCGACTTGATATGTCTGAGATCAAGTCGCGATCCAGTCGGTTGAGGGTGCAGCGGCGCGAAGTTGGCAGGATGTGAGCGACGAGCATTGTTGCAAGCTCCCGCTACTGCACCCTCACCCGCGGAGCGATTCGCATACGAATCGCTCCGTGGCCTCTCCCGGTTTGCGGCTTCCGCCCGCGGTTTCCGCCGCGGGCGAGGCTATTTTGAAGGGCGGCGAGGATCTAACCGTCCGAGGTCAGCCCTTCCAGTGGTTGTTCCACTTGTCGAGGTGCACGACCTCGGACAGCGGCTTGCGTTTAATTTGACCGAACTTGTCGCTGGGGTAGCCGATCGGCAGCAGGGCGTAGGTCTGGACATCGTCGGGCAGGCCGAGCGCGGCTCTGACCTCTTCCTCGTAGAACATGTGAATCGTGGTGAGGCAGGTGCCGAGGCCGACCGCGCGGCAGGCAAGAATCACGTTCTGCACCGCGGGATAGATGCTCGAGCCTGACATCCGGCCGAGATTTTTCATCGCCGCGGCCGCCTCGGGCGGGAGTTGCGGGGGCGGTCCGGCGGGCGCCGTCTGCTGCAGGCACGCGAGGAGCAGCACGGGCGCGTCGCCCATGTGATCGATCAGGTAGTAGGCCGAGGCCATCAGCTTGTCATATTGGGCCTGGGGCATATGCTCGGGGCGCACGCGGTTCGCATACAGCGCCAGCAAAATCTGGCCGCCTTTGCGATAGATGTCGCCGAGCTTTTTGCGCTGCGCGGCGTCCTTGATCACGATGAACTGCCAAGTCTGCTCGTTGCTGCCCGAGGGCGCGCGGATTGCGGCGTCGAGCACCTTGGTAAGCACTTCGTCGGGCACGGGATCGGGCTTGAAACGCCTGAGCGCGCGCGCCGTGTGGATGACTTCGAATACTCCCATCTCAGCCATAAAAAAGTTCTCCGAATGCGGAAGATTGTGTAGCAAGCCGCACAATGCGACAGACGAGCGTAAAAGAAAAGCGGCCGGGTTTGGGCCCGGCCGCTCTAAAATCCTGACAGATCGATTAGACCGGAGGACGGGTCGGCGCGACATTGGGCGGCGGTCCCGCCATGACGCGATTCGCATGCTTTAGCGCCGCCGGATCCTTGGTCATGAAGCCTGGCTGATCGTGATGCTTCATGATCTGGTCCTCGGCGGTGAACTCGCGCACGGTCACGCAATATTCGAGCAACAGGCCGTTGGGATCGCGGAAGTAGATCGATCGGCACCACTCATGGTCAAGCACCGCGGTGACATCGATGCCGCGTGAGATCAGCTCTTCGCGCTTTTTCTCCAGCGCCTCGACCGTCGGGACGTAAAAGGCGAAATGGTAGAACATCCCGGGCAGACCCTGCGCGCTGTTGATGTCGGTCGCCCACTCCGTCGGCACGCCCTTCATCTTCTCGGGGCACATGAATGCGACCAGGCATCCGTCGCCGGTGTCGAAAAACGCGTGCTTGATCTTGCCGCCGTCGGGCATCTCGATAATGTCGCACCACGCGACATCGAAGCCCATCTTCTTGGTGTAGAACTCGATCGTGCGATCCATGTCGAGTGTTGCAAGCCCTAGATGATGAACGCCTCTGCGCTCCATATGTTTTTCTCCCGGGGGCCGCGCGCCCTGCCGAATGGCTTACCAAAAGTGACAATTAGCACAATGAGCGGGAAAATTGGAACGCTCGTTTAGGACTCTTGTTCAGACGATCTGCCTCAGTCCAGCCTGATCAGCTTGTGCTTGATCGCGTAGCGCACCATCGCGGCGGTCGAGCGCAGATCGAGCTTCTGCTTCAAATTCTCGCGATGCACCTGCGCGGTCTTGGGGCTGATCCCTAGGCGTTGCGCAACTTCCTTGGTGGTCGAGCCTTCGCCGATAAGTCGCAGCACCTCGCGCTCGCGCCGCGTCAGGCGCACGCCGCCGGGGCCGTCGCCGCGCACGGGATTACGCAGACGCCCGAGCACGATCGGCGCGATCGACGGGCTTAAATACCGCCGGCCCGCATGCACTGCCCGCACCGCGGCCAAGAGCTCCGACGCCGCATCGGTCTTGACCAGGTAGCCTGCGGCGCCCGCCTCGCCCAGCGCCTCGATGACGTACTCCTCGTCATCGTATTGGCTCAGCACGAGGACCTTGCTGCCGGGAGCTTCGCGGTTGATACGATGCGCGGCGGCGAGCCCGCCCATCCCAGGCATCCCGATATCAAGCACGACGACATGCGGGCGCAATTGCGCCGCCATCGCAACGGCAGCCTCGCCGCTGGCCGCCTCGCCGATCACCTCGCATTCGGGCGCCAGCACCCCGCGTAGCGCCTCGCGCAGAATGCGGTGGTCGTCGGCCAGCAGAACGCGGATCCGTTCGTGATTGTTGCTGTTCATGGCAGCGGCGCTATTCCATCGGCTCCGGGATTTCGGCGCTCACGACAGTGCCGTGCGCGCCCGATTGAACCGAGAGCTTGCCGCCCAGGAGCTCGACGCGCTCGCGCACGCCCTTTAGCCCAACGCCTTCCGCATCGCGCCCGGCTTCGATACCGCGACCGTCGTCGGAAATTGTCACCAATGCACCCCCCGCCTGGCGCCCTATTTTAACCTCAACGGAACGGGCATGTGCGTGGCGAATAACGTTGGATACAGCCTCGCGCGTCACCTGGTAACAAAGTTGTTGGATTGGCCGCGAAATCCGGCTCGCGCCCGACCCATGGTTGAACCGCGCGGCGATTCCGACGGTGCCAAGCCGTTCCAGTTCCCGGTTGATAAGCTCGTCGAGCGTAGCCGCGCCGAGCAGGGCGGGGCGCAGCTCGCGCGTGCGGCGCCGCAGCTCGCCTTCGACCTGTGACAGGATCGCGCGCGCCTCGTCGCGGCCGCCTTCGAGCGCGATCTTCGCCGCGGTGAGGAGCTGGGCCTGGTCGTCATGGAGATCGCGCGCGATCCGCGCGCGCTCCTCGTCGACCGCCGCGAACATCCGGAGTGCCATCCGCTGCAGGAGCGCCTGCCGTGCCGCATCGTCAGCTTCGAGCTGCCAGATGCGAACGGTATCGCGCAGGCGCGCGGCAATTGCTTCAAGCCGAGCGCGAGCATCATCAGTGAGTGATGTTCTCGATACGAGCGCGACGATAAACTCGCCAAGGGGCACATACGTGAACCTATCGCGAACGACGATTTGCGAGTTCGACAACGCATCGGCGATCGCAACGGAATCGAGCTCGAACTTCCGAGAGGCGGCGAGGATTTCGAGCTCGGCACCACGAGTCCGACCGACGCCCCAATCGTGCGCCCCGGCCGCGTCGGCGATAAATGCCCCGAGCCTTTCATAGCGCGCGTCCCGAGCGGCCAGGGACACTAATCGTGCCGCATCGTCGGCGTCTCGTATCCGCCGGGAAACTTCATCAAGTGCTTTAAGTGAAGCGGCGGCGCGCTCGGCTGCATCGGCGGCCAGCTGGCGCCACGACGCGGCCGTGACCGTCCCGCTTTGGCGCCGGCAGCACGCAGCCGCTGCCTCGGCGGCAAGCTCAAGCGATGCTTCAAGTTGGGGTTGGCCAATCTCACTTGTCGTGATGGCGATCGCTTTCACCACCGCTCCGTGCCGAGACAGTGCGGCAGCATGGATGCGCGCCCGCGGGTCAACTTTGCGCGCACGGGCGATGAGCGATTCGAGCTGCGGGGCCGAAAGTGTGGTTCCGCCATGGCCGTTCGTCTCCGAATCGAGCATTCGGTTTGCGAGCGCGGAGCATGCGGCCTCGAGGACGGCGTCCCACTTCGCGGATCCATCTCCTGCGCGGACATCGGCCGTCGTTCCAAAGAGGGCACACGAGAGCGCCGTCACGCCAGCATTGCAGGCGCGGACCGCGATCGATGCGATGTTGCGCAGTTCGAATTCGAGCGAACGAGAATCGCCATCGCGCTCGCTGGAAGCGCTCAAGGCGGAATCGCGCAGTGAAGAATTGTCGGCCACCCCTTTAGCCAGGCGCAGCATCAACTGCGCCGCCATTATTGATCCACAGACACCACCGCAGGAAAAGAGCCTCTCGGCGAAATCTTCTTTGCCCATTAACGGCGAGGGATTCAGAGAGCTTCAGCTCATGTTCGCGGCGAGAAAATCCAGGACCTGCTTTTTATACTGGTCGGAAATCTCGAAGATTGCGTTGCCGTGCCCTTGGGCGGGAGCGACCCAGAGCTGGGCCCGATTTCCCGATTTGCGGGCGGCGTCCTCGATTGCTCGGCCGTTTGCGACCGGAGTCAACGGGTCGGCCTCGTTCTGAATGACCAGCAGTGGACATCGCAGCTTGAGCGCGGCATCAGCGGGCGCGATCTCGGTGAAGGGCCGCGGGAACCATCGATGCTCTGCGATCCCCAGCACCGTGGCCGCGAACGCCGGATTCAGCCCCGCGATCGAGGGGTTCTGCCGCAGCATCTCGTCGAGGTTAGCGTAGGAGCTGTCAGCGATCACGGCGCTGAACATCGGTTTTTCGGCAGCCGCGAAGATCGCGGCCGCGCCGCCCTCCGAGATTCCCATCACGGCGATTCGCCCCACGCCGTCATGGCGCAGCTTCGCCGCCGCTTTCAGCACGGCCGCGCTGTCGGTCCATCCGAAGTCGGTACCCAGATGCGCGTTGCTCAGACTGTCGAGCGCGAGGACCGAGTAACCCGCGGCGTATAGAAATTGCGCGTATGGAATCAGCGACTCGGTGCCGCCCCCGGCGGCTGCGAGCAGAATGATCGTGTCGCTCCTGCGTCCGTGGAAATAGAGCCCGCTTACGTCAACCGGCAATCCCGCGAACTCTACCTGACCCGCTTTGAACTCGTCGGGCATCACGCCGATCGAGGAGCGCGCCAGGTCGTAAGGATGGCTGGTGCGCTCGGGAACGTGCTCGCCCACTACATCGTCGCCCCGTGCGCTCGACAAAAAGATCGGATACTTGATCTGATTGGCGATGAAGGTCGCTGCGCCGACCCACAAGATGACAGGCAGCCCAAGCATCGCGACCCCGACGCCGAGGAACCTGCGCCGGCGCCCGCTGCGCGCTCTCCCTGTCTGGTTCACGCATACTGCTATCGCCGATCGTGGCATGATTGCGCAAGCATGGTGTCCGAAATGCACGCCGCGCCGCGCGCGTCAGCAAACCCCATAGGCACAAAGCCACTAAGGAATGTTTTGATTCACCTTTGTGACTCGGTGCTTTTGTGGCTGGATTGTTCCGGCTGCGAAGCGCAGCGCCGATCGCGATGTTTTGAAAGCCGCTTGTTACGTGCCGCTTTGCCCTCTATGCTGCCGTCTCAAGCACTTCCTCTCATGACTGATTGGAATCCCGAACTCTATAACCGTTTCAGGCGTTATCGCGCCGAACCGGTAGAGCATATGCTCGGCCGCCTGCCACTGGGCGAGGATGAGCGAATCCTCGATCTGGGCTGTGGTCCCGGCGACAACACGCTCGAGCTTGCGCGGCGTAGTGTGCATGGCGTGGTGCACGGTATCGATCTATCGCCCGCGATGATCGAATCCGCTACCAAACTGCGCGCCGCGCAAGCGCCTGATGTGCAACGGCGCCTGACCTTTGCGGTCGGTGACATCGCGCAGCTAGCATCAGACAGCGTACAGACAGTTATATTTTCCAACGCAGCACTCCAGTGGTTACGGCATCATCGGGAGGTGCTCGCGGCGTGGTTTGGCGCGCTGGCGCCCGGCGGCCGGCTGGCAGTGCAGATGCCCGCCAACGAGCATGAGTCAGGCAAGGTCGAGCTCGGCGCGCTCGCGCGTGAGCCAGCGTGGTGCGCGGCGCTGGGCGGTATTGACCAGTCGTTTCGCGATGTGCCGCCGCCCGAGCATTACGCGCGGATGCTTAAAGAGATCGGCTTTGTCGACGTAGATTGCTACTATTTGACATTCCGTCATCCCATGGAACGCGCCGCCGACGTGGCCCAGTGGTATCGTTCGACAGGGCTGCGGCCTTTTCTCGACGCTCTGCCAGAGGCGCGCCACGAAGCTTTCGTCGCGGCATACAGCGCGCGCCTCGAGCGGGCCTACGGTACAAGTGGTGCTATAACCTTCGCCTTCCGCCGCCTGTTTATCTGGGGACGGCGTCCACAATCCTGATGGCACATCAACGGTTAAAAATCGCGCTCGCGGCGCACGGCGGCGCGGGAGCAATCGGTTTGGCTTCCGAACGCCCCGAGCGGCGGCGCGCGATGCTCGCGGCGCTCAAGCGCGGCGCGGAAATCTTGCGCGCTGGCGGCAGCGCGCTCGACGCGGTCGAGGTGACGGTGACCGCGCTCGAAGATCATCCGATGTTCAACGCGGGCTATGGCTCGCTACTCAACTCCGAGGGGCAGGTCGAGATGGATGCGTCGGTGATGCTGGCCGAGCCGGTCAGCGAGCCGATCGCGGCGCTGCGCAGTCATGTGCACGGTCCCGAGTATCGGGTCTCGGCCGGGGCGGTCGCGGCGGTATCGCGCGTGCGCAATCCCGTGATGCTCGCGCGCGCGGTGATGGAGCGCACTCCTCATATCCTGATGGTCGGTGCGGGGGCGGAACGATTCGCGCGCCGCGCCGGGATCGCGCTGGCCAAGCCGGCCGAGATGATCACCGAACGCGCCCGCGAACGTTGGCGAATCCGCGAGGCGCAGCGGCTCCAAATCGAGGAGGAAACCGCCGACGGACATGGCACGGTCGGCGCGGTGGCACTCGACGTGCGCGGCGCGATCGCGGCGGCAACTTCAACGGGCGGCGTGCCCGGCAAATTATTCGGACGTGTGGGCGACTCGGCGATCGTCGGCGCCGGCGTCTTCGCGCACGCCTTCGGCGGCGCGTCGGCGACCGGGCAGGGCGAGGCCATCATCGTGACGGCGCTGTGCCGCGAAGCTGTGATGGCGATGGCCGAGTCGACGCCGCAGCGGGTCGCGCGCGATGCGATCCAGGAGCTCATCGATTCAACGGGCGCCGAGGCCGGCCTGATCCTCGTCGATGCGCGCGGGCGAATAGGCTATGCGCATAACGCGGCGTCGATGCAGGTCGGCACGTTCGATCCCGAGCACGGTTTGCAACATCTCTGGCTCGATCCGATTCATAGCCGGCGGCGGCAGTGAGCGCGGCTTCATCGCGGAGCGCGCGGCCGCGTGCGCTCGCGATTGTGAGCGCCGCGATCTTCGCGACGCTGGTGCTCGCGCAAGGAATCTCGGCGCCGTTCCAGAAAGACGCCGAGCCGCAATCCGCCGAATGGATGCAGAGCGTCGCGCGCGGGCATCTGCTCGCGCCGCGTGACTACTACGGCTTCCTGACGCAGAAGCCGCTTCTCTTCTACTGGCTTGGCGCCGGATTGACGGACCTGACCGGCGGCGGCGTCAATGAAGTCCGGTCACGTGCGGTCGCGGTGGCCTCGGCGGTCGCGCTTAGTGTGATCGTGCTCGTTTGGACGAGCGTCAATGTCGGTCCGATCGAAGGATGGCTCGCTTTTGTCTTCCTGCTCGGCACTTATGGCTTCGCGGCTCGCGCGCCGCTTGCACTGACGGACATGACGCTGACGATGTTCGTCGTTGCTACGCTCGTCGCGCTATATCCGATTGTTAGCGGTGTTGCCGGGGAACGAGATCGCCGACGCGCCATCGTCTGGGCGCTCGCGATGATGTTCCTGGGTGTGTTGACCAAAGGGCCGGTGGCGATCGTACTGCCCGCGATTGCAGTCGCGATTTACCTCCTGCTGGAGCGCCGCAATCCGCTTGAGATGCTTGCCGAGCGCTGGGTCTGGAGCGTCGCGATACCGGTGATTGCGTTGTCGATTGCCTGGTACGCGATCTGGTTCGCGTTCGGCGACCCCCGTTTCCGGCATACGTTCATGACCGAGAACTTCGGCCACTTTCTGCCGGTCGCGGCGGGCGGAACCGGCGAGGGCGGGCGGCCGCCATGGTTCATCCTCGCGCGGTTGACCGGCGGCGCGATGCCGCTGGTGCTGCTGGTGCCGGCGGCGATTGCGATGCTCGCGCGCGGCGAGATCGAGGAGAGCAAACGCGGACCGATTCTTTACCAGGCGAGCCTCGCGCTGGCGACGATTATCTTTTTCTCGATCGCAAGCGCGAAACGCGACGACTACATCCTGCCGGCGCTGCCGGGAATCGCGATCCTGAGCGCGTCGGCGTTCGGCGCAACCGCGAGTGAGCAAGGTATCGGCGCAAGGCTGCGCAGTATCGCGACGATGATCATCGCAGTTGCGATGCTCGCCGGGGTCGCGCTGGCGATCGTCGCGAAAGCTGGAAATCTTGCGCCAAAGCTGAACCTCAACTCGAGCGACGCGGAGCTGCTGGGAGTTCTGCTCGGGCGCACGGGTTTCAAATCGACCGCATTCGCCATGATGATCGCGGCTTGCTCGATCGTGGTGTTGATTGCGGCGCGCCGCGGGCAGGCAACGATCGCGGGCATATCACTCGGAGTGCTAAGCCTCTGCGCCAGTCTTCTATTCACCGCCGTGGTGCGCCCCGATCTCGCCGTTCGCCGTAGCGTCTACGACTTCGCACCGCAGATCCGCGCCAAGGTCGGCGACGGCAGACTCTGCATCGTGGACGGCATCAACTACGAGTTATCATTCTACTACGGCGAAGCGGTACCCGATCTGAAAAGGAGCGGATGCGCCAGCGGCCCAGTATCGACGCCCGCATACCTTTTCGCCTACGAAAAGGAGTACGAAGTTCTACCCACCGACCTTCGCGCGCGTCTGAAACCGGTCCTCCAATCGAAGCTAATCGGCGGCCCGGGGCCTCCAGCACTCTACGAGATCGCGCCTAGCCGCTAGTCAGCAATCTGTTGCGAATCAGCGGCAAGTGCTCGCGACCGAAGAATGCTTCGTCCCGTACCAGGTAGGTCGGCACGTCGATCAGGCCGGCGTCGTTCAGTCTTGCGCGCGTTTCATCGAGCGCGGCACGGCCTTCGGATCTGAGGAATGTCTCGTAGTCGTCTGTCGGCGCGCCGATCTCTTCGAGCGAGCGGCCGATGGCCGACTCGTTTTCTATGTCGAGTTCGCCTCGCCAGTAACGCTCGAACGTCAACTCGGTGAACTTTCTCGCGAGGTGTTTTGCCTCGCGATTCAGCCACAAGAGCGCGATCGCCGCCGCGGTCGAGTTTGCGTGCTTGCTGGGATTCCTCAGCGTGATGCCGCGATCGGCCATGTACCGCGCGAGGTCGCGCTCCATGTATTGCGCGCGAATCGCGCGATGGCGCAGGCCGCGATTGTCGGCGCTGGTCGCGGGCTTGGGCTTTTTCGGCGCTTCGGTTACGAGCGGCTGCCAATCGACTTCGATGCCGAGTTGGTCGGCCAGCGCGCAGGTTGGCTTCATGGCGAGATATGAACGAGGGCTCGCAAAATCGAATGCAAATGTGAGCGCGGTGTTGATCGCCGTGGCTCGCGGCATCGGCGCGCCACCCTCATACGCAATATCCGGCGGCGCGCCGCGACGGCCGGTGAGTATCCACCTGATGCGCGGCAGATGCTCGCGGCCGAAGTACATCTCATTGTCGACGAGGTAAGTCGGGACGCCAAAGATTCCCGCGTCGAACGCCTTGCGCTGAATCTCGTCATGCAGCTGGCGACCCGGGCCCGACGCGTACTCGCGAAAACCTGCGATGCTCGCGCCGGCCTCGGCGAGCACGCCCTCGAGCACCGCGATGTCCTCGATGTCGAGCTCGCGTTTCCAGAAGCGTTCGTACGTGATGCCCATGTAACTCCGCAGTACGGTGATTCCCTGCTGCTTAGCGAACAGCATCGCGATTCCAGCGAGCGACGAATCCCAGATCTTGATCGTGCCGCGCACGACCGCCTGGCGCAGCGAGCCGTAGCGGCGAACGTCAGAGTAAGCGCCCTTCACCATCTTCCATTGCGTATCGGTGCGCTGGCTCTCCGCGACGCGCCCTTGTTTGTCGAGTTTCGCCGAGCCCAGGTAGCTCGGGATATCGAGCGTGAACGGACGCCAGTCGATTTCGATACCGAGTTCGTCGCCGAGCGCCAGGGTCGGATCTTTCGCGAGATAGGCGTAGGGACTTTTGAAATCGATATAGACGATCAGCGGAGCGGTGGACAAAAGTGGGTCAAATCGCGTCGATGCTTCATTCATGGCGTTCACCGGCTCGGAGGCTAGCACATCTCGATTCTCTGGCGCCTGCCTCGGCGTTTGAAAGCTCCGCCGCGAGCCGCTAAATGAATAGCGATGCCGACGCCGCAGGAACGTGCTGAAAATGCGATGAGCGCGCTGATGCGCCTTGGCGTGTCGCTCATCATGCCGCTTTGGGGACTGATCATGCTGGTGCTTGGACTCCGCGATCATTCGCTATGGTGGATCGGATGCGGCGTCGTGGTGGGCGCGGTTGGTCTTTTGCTCTTCGTCGGCAGTCCGCTTGCGCAGCCGATCCTCGATCTGCGCGAGTCGTGGCGCGGCGCGCCGCCGAAATCCTGATCGCTCGCGAGCGGATAGAATCCGTAACCTTTAAGTTCAGTTCACATCTTCATGATGTTCGGCGAACCGTAATTGCGGGCTTTTCCGGGGCACGATATGGTCGTGGTCGGATGCCCATCTTCGAGTATGAATGTGCCGGGTGCGAGCGAATCAGCTCGCATGTCGTCCTGAATACCAGGCGTCGCGAGCGGCGGGTATGTCCCGCGTGCGGAGGCGCGCGCCTCAGACGCGTGATGTCGTCGTTCGCAGTGGTCGAGAGCGAAAGTTCGCGTCTTTCGAACTTCGACACGTCGACGCCGCGCGATGAATCGTTCTACAAGGATTCGCGCAACGTCGGGATGTGGGCGAAGAAGCGCGCGAGGCAGATGGGCGTCGACCTTGGCGACAAGTTCGAATCGACGGTCGAGAAGGCGCGCAGCGGCAAGCTGATCAAGGACATGACATAGAGTCACTTGAGGAGGGGCTGAGCGTGAGCGATCAAAAAGATCGGATGGGGGAGAAGTTCAAAGACGTCGAAGCGGCGCGTGAGGATCAATGGGCGCGCAAGCGCGATGCGGAATTGCTGGAGAGGATGCGCGAGCGGCTCAACGCGATGCTGTGTCCGTACTGCAAGGCCTCGTTGGGAGCGGAAACCGAGGGCGGAGTCGACATGCTCAAGTGCCCCAACGATCATGGGGCGTGGGTTGGCAAGAAGACCCTGGAGCGCTTGCTCGCGGCCCGAAAGTGATATGATGTCAGTAAGAAAGTTAGCGGGCTTGGATTAGAATTGTTAAAGCGTGATTCGTTCACGCTCAAGTCACTCTTCTTGACCTTTTATTCCAGTCCAACTAATGAGGACTCGGTAATCCAAAATGTACGTAAACTTCGGCGTGGCACTGGCTCTCACGATCATCGGTATCGGGTTCGTGGCGCTGATGTTCGGCCTGCAAAAGCTGCTCGCGCCCTCCAATCCGCACGAGCGCAAGCTTATCCCGTACGAATGCGGTGAGCCGCCGACCGGCCGCGCGTGGATTAATTTCAACGTCCGCTTCTATCTGATCGCGCTTATCTTCGTCGTGTTCGAGGTCGAGGTCGCCTTCGTTTATCCGATCGCGGCCGTGTATCTCGATTGGGTGCGCAGCGGGCGCCGCCTCTACGCGCTCAGCGAGATCTTCGTCTTTCTGATGATTCTCTTCGTCGGGCTGGTGTACGTCTGGGTGAAGCATGATCTCGAGTGGATCAAGAAGGTTCCGGAGTCGGGGGTTTGAGGTTTTCGTATGCCGCTTTTGAACACGCTGCCCGATTACGTTTTAACGACCAAGACCGATGAGCTGCTCAACTGGATGCGCAAGTCGAGCATCTGGTACATGCTGTTCGGCCTCGCCTGCTGCGCGATCGAGCTGATGCATACCGGTGGCCCGCGCGCCGATATCGAGCGCTTCGGCGCCACGCCGCGCGCTTCGGCTCGCCAGTCCGATCTGATGATCGTCGCCGGCACGCTGACGCTTAAGATGGCGCTGCGCACGCGGCTCCTCTACGACCAGATGCCCGATCCCAAGTACGTGATCGCGATGGGCTCATGCGCAAGCTGCGGCGGCCTGTTCCAGCTCGCGTACTCGGTTTGCGACGGCGTCGATAAGATCTTGCCGGTTGATGTTTACGTTCCCGGATGCCCGCCGCGTCCCGAGGCGCTGACCGAGGGACTGCTCAAGCTCCAGGAAAAAATCATGTCCGAGCGTTGGTTGGCGCGCTCGAGCAATGGAGTCGCAGCGGCGTGAGTATGGAACCGCTCCAGATATACGAGCGGGTCAAAGAACGGTTCGGCGATCGAGTTCTCGAAGTTTCCGAGAAGAAGCCCGACCCGTTCATCGTGATCGATCCGTCTGCGCTCGTCGAGGTCGGCACGTTCATGCGCGACGATCCCGAGTTGGCAATGGACTGCCTCTCCAACGAGAGCGGCGTCGATTACAAGGATCGTATTGAAGTCGTCTACCATTTGTTCTCATATTCGAGGCGCCACGGCGCGGTGATGAAAATCAAATTGCCGCGCGATAATCCGTCGGTCACAACGCTCGAAGAAGTCTGGAAGTCCGCCAACTGGATGGAGCGCGAGATTTTCGACTTGCTCGGTGTCACCTTCGAAGGTCATAGCGATCTGCGGCGTATCCTGATGCCCGAGGACTGGATCGGCTATCCACTGCGCAAGGATTTCGTCGAGCCGACCGAGTATCACGGCATTTCAACTATCCGCGAGAGCCCGATTATCCGGCTCGACTCGAAAAAGAAATGAGTACCTTTCGCACCGAAGAAATGACCCTCAACATGGGCCCGCAGCATCCGTCAACCCACGGCGTGCTGCGCTTCATCGTGCGCGCCGACGGCGAAGTAATGCGCGAGGCGATTCCCGACGTCGGCTACCTGCATCGCTCGATTGAGAAGATCGCCGAGAAAGTCGGCTATCACGGCTTCATGCCCTATACCGATCGCGTCGATTACGTTTGCGCGATGTTCACGAACCAGGGATGGGGCATGGCGAGCGAGAAGCTCGCGAATATCGAGGTTCCCAAGCGCGGTGAGTATTGCCGCGTGATCGCCGCCGAGTTTAATCGCCTCGCGTCACATCTCTTGTCCGTCGGCACGATGGGCATGGATATCGGCGCGATGACGCCGTTCACGCATGCGATCCGCGAGCGCGAGATGATCAACGACCTGATCGAGGAGCTCTGCGGCGCGCGGCTGACATTTAACTATATGCGTATCGGTGGTGTCGCGTGGGATCTGCCGCCGGGATGGCGCGAGAAAGCGCTCGCATATCTCGATCATTTCGATCCGATTCTCGAGGAGTACAACGCGCTCCTCTCCTTCAACAAAATATATATCGAGCGGCTGGCGAACATCGGAATCATCTCGCTCGAAGAAGCGATTAGCTACAACCTCGTCGGTCCCAACCTGCGCGGCTCGGGCATGAAGTGGGATATCCGCAAGGACATTCCTTACTCCGCCTATCCTGATTTCGATTTTGACGTGCCTGTCGGGTCGGGCGAGTGGGGCAGGCTCGGCGACGCGATGGATCGCTACATGGTGCGGATCCGCGAGATGAAGGAATCGGTAAAAATCCTGCGCCAGGCCTTGGCGCAGATCCCGGCCGGCCCCGTGCTCGCGAAGGTGCCGCGCAACTTCAAGCCGCCGGCGGGCGAATGCCAGATTCGCGTTGAATCGGCCCGCGGCGACATGGGATGGTACGCCGTCAGCGACGGCACTGCTTATCCGTGGCGCGTCCATGTGCGCACTGGATCGTTCGCCGCAATGGGTATTACGCAGAAACTCAGTCAGGGGCTGATGATCGCC
This sequence comes from Candidatus Binataceae bacterium, assembly GCA_035508495.1. Taxonomy (NCBI): domain Bacteria; phylum Candidatus Binatota; class Binatia (SeqCode); order Binatales (SeqCode); family Binataceae (SeqCode); species Binataceae bacterium (SeqCode). Next base: position 53,799 of record DATJMX010000036.1, on the reverse strand, counting down.
GACCTCGTGACATTGATCGCGAGCCTCGATGTCATCGCTCCGGAGATCGATCGCTAAGGGTTGAATGCAGGAACTGATTAATAGTCTGGTTTCGTCGAAGAGCTTCGGCGGCATGCCTGCGACGATCGTCGGCGCGATCGTGATCATCGTGCTGAGCGCGGTCGTGTTCCTCGGCGTTGCGTTTCCGTTTGCGGGAATAGTCAGTTGGGTCGAGCGCCGCGTATGGGCGCGAATCCAGTCGCGCGTCGGCCCGAATCGCGTCGGGCCCAATGGCTTTCTGCAGTGGCTCGCCGACGGCGTAAAGCACGTCTGCAAGGAAGACGTTATTCCGGCCGACTCCGACCCTCATCTATTTAAGATGGCGCCGTATCTAGTCGTACTCGCCTTCGTGCTGCCTTGGGCAGTGATGCCGTTTTCGTCTGCGCTCATCCTGGCCGATATGAATGTCGGCATCCTTTATATGACCTCGGTCACGGCGATCACCGTCGTCGGGGTGCTGATGGCCGGGTGGGCGTCGAACGACAAGTGGTCGCTGATCGGTGGGATCCGTTCCGCGGCGCAAATAGTCAGTTATGAAATTCCCGCCGGCCTTTCGATTTTTCCGGTCGTGTTGATGACCGGAACGCTTTCGATGCAGTCGATCATCAAGGCGCAGGGCTGGGCGCCGCAGCATTGGTTCCTGTTCGCGAATCCGTTCACCTTCGTCGCCGCCAACATCCTCTATGTATCGGCACTCGCCGAGGGCAACCGCACTCCCTTCGATCTGCCCGAGGCGGAATCGGAACTCGTCGCCGGATTTGCGACTGAGTACAGCGGGATGCGCTACCTGTTCTTTTTCATGGCGGAGTGGGGCAACCTGTTCATCATCGGCGCGATTATCACGACGCTGTTCCTCGGCGGATGGCAATTTCCACGCGTGACCAACAACGCGGTCGTGATGAACGTGCTGCAGTTGATCACGTTCAACGTGAAGGTGCTGTTCCTGGTTTTCCTTTCGATGTGGATTCGCGGCACCCTGCCGCGCGTGCGTATCGATCAGCTGATGTCGCTGTGCTGGAAGTATTTCGTGCCGATCTCGTTCGTGAACATGCTTGGCACGGCGGTCTGGGTCGCGATCTGGCCCGATGGCAACTCGGTTGCAGGCTATATCATGTTCGCAGTGGGGCTGGTGGTCGCGTTCATCTTCGTCCAGCGGGTCATTTACTACGTCAGGCGTTCGCGGATGGAACTTTATTTCCGTCCGACAATATAGAGGTTCGATGGGCGCGATCGGCGAATATTTTCAGAATATAAAGGAAACCGTCAGCACGATTTTCGAGGGTATGGCGGTAACGGCGTCGCATTTCATGCGCAAGCCGTACACGGTTCAGTACCCCGATCGTATCGCGGTGCGCGTGCAGGACACGCTGCCCTATCGCTATCGCGGAATTCTCAACGTCGATCTCGAGATCTGCACCGGTTGCCTCGCCTGCGAGCGCGCCTGCCCGATCGATTGCATCGTTATCGCCTGTGAGAAGGATCAGAAGACTAAGGTTCTCACGATTTCTCAGTTCGATATCGACATTATCAAGTGCATGTATTGCGGCCTCTGTAGCGAGCCGTGCCCGACCGGCGCGATTCATCATACGAGCGAGTTCGAAGGGGCGGACTTCTCGACGGAGAGCATGATTCGGCGCTTTGTGACGGATCCGATCGATGCGTACAAGCCGAAGAAGGGTCCCGAGACCGACGAACGTATCGCGCCGATACTAAATCGCGGCATGCGCTATATAAATGAGTTCGCGACCCCGGGCCAGGCCTGGGCCGGCGGCGCAGTTGTCAACGGGGCGCCACCTGCCGATGGGGAAGAGGAGGCGGACGCGCAGGAGTAGGGACCGGCGCGCGGGGGAACGGAATGCTTCAGCAGGTTATCTTCTACGCGATCGCGGCGCTGACCGTCGGATCGGCCGCCTTCACCGCGTTCTCGCGCAACATTGTATATTCCACTTTCGCGCTGCTCGGCGCCTTCATGGGCGTGGTAGGAATCTACGTCATGCTCGCCGCTGATTTTGTCGCGATGGTGCAGCTCCTCGTGTATGTCGGCGGAATCCTGGTCGTGACGATTTTCGCGGTGATGCTCACCCAGGGTATCGCCGACGTCACCGTATCGAATCGTGAAGTCGGCGTAGTGCCGGCGCTGGTTGTTTCAGTCTTCGCAGTGGGCGTCATGATTTACGCGGTGGTCCGCACGCCCTGGCATCAGGCGGCGCCGCAGGTCGCACCGACTACGTATGGGATCGGCAATGCGTTCCTGGGCGAATATGTACTGCCCTTCGAAGTCGCGTCGCTCGTGCTGCTCGCGGCGTTGATCGGTGCGATTGTAATTTCGCGGCACGAGGCAAAGGAATAGCGGGATGGGCGGGGGAATTACCCTTTATCATTTTCTGGTGCTGAGCCTGATCGTCTTCGGCCTCGGCATGTACTGCGTGCTCTCGCGCCGCAATGCTATCGGCATCCTCATGGGCGTCGAGCTGATACTCAATTCGGCGAATATCAACTACCTCGCATTCAACTTTTACGGCGGCGCCAAATACGACGGCCAGATCTTCGCGATTTTCGTGATCATGCTCGCCGCGGCTGAGGCCGTGGTCGGTCTCGCTGTCGTGCTCGCGATTTACCAGAACTTCAGGACCATCGACGTCAGTGCAACGGAGACGATGAGCGGTTAGTGCCGATGGACCATCCGATTCCAGTCAGTTTCATCCGTCTGATCATCCTGCTGCCTCTGGTCGGCGCGACGATTAACTTTCTGCTCGGGCCGTGGCTGCAGAAGAACGTCGGCAAGGTCGCGATCAACATCGTTGGCTGCGGCGCCGTAATCGCCGCCTTCGCGATCGCCGTCAGCGCGCTCGTGCGCATGTTGCATCTGGTGCCCGATGATCGCTTCATGATCGACTACCTGTGGCCGTGGATGCATATCGGCGGGCTCGATCTCGATATCGCGTTCTGGCTCGATCCGCTCTCGATGATCATGACGCTGATTATCACCGGCGTCGGCGGCCTCATCCACATTTATTCGACTGGCTATATGCACGACGAGGATTCGTACTGGCGATTCTTCGGCTGGCTGAACCTGTTCACGTTCGCGATGCTCACGCTCGTCCTCGGCGACAACCTATGGCTGATGTTCGTCGGATGGGAAGGTGTGGGTCTCTGCTCATTCGCGCTCATCGGTTTCTGGTACACGACGCTCGCCAATACTACCGCCGGCAACAAGGCGTTCATCGTCAACCGCGTCGGCGACCTCGCTTTCGTGATGGCGCTCTACGCGCTGTTCCAGGGCCTCGGCGCGATCGGACATCCGACCCTCGTGACGCGCGAGATCGCGAAGTACGCGCCGATGCTCGCCGGCGTGCACATGCCCTATTTCGGCTGGAGCGTCGTCGGTTTCTCGACGTTGCTAATGTTCATCGGTGCGACCGGCAAATCGGCGCAAATACCTTTGTATGTGTGGCTGCCTGATGCGATGGCGGGTCCTACGCCTGTCAGCGCTCTCATCCATGCGGCGACGATGGTCACGGCCGGTATCTACATGGTCGCGCGCCTCAATTTCCTGTTCTCAATGGCGCCGGCGACGATGACTGTGATCGCGGTGATCGGCGGCCTCACTGCACTGTTCGCCGCGACGATCGGACTCGCGCAAAACGACATCAAGAAAGTTCTCGCGTACTCGACCGTGAGTCAGCTCGGATACATGTTCGCTGCGGTCGGCGTCGGCGCGTATGCGGCGGGCGTGTTCCATCTCATGACGCATGCGTTTTTCAAGGCCTGCCTTTTCCTCGGCTCGGGCTCGGTCATCCATGCGATGGGGGGAGAGCAGGACATGCGCAAGATGGGCGGGTTGCGGCACAAGATGCCGATCACGTTCATCACCTTCCTCGCCGCGACACTCGCGATCGCCGGCGTGCCGCCCTTCGCCGGATTCATGTCGAAAGACGAGATCATTTGGCAAGCATATGCGCACGGGCACGTCTTCGTCTGGCTGCTGCTGCTGGCGGGCGCGGCGCTGACGGTCTTCTACATGTTCCGCCAGGTGTACATGACGTTTTTCGGCGAGTTCCGCGGCACGCACGAGCAGGAGCATCATCTGCACGAATCGCCAGCGTCGATGTCATATGTGCTGATCGTGCTTGGCGCGCTCTCGGTAGTCGGTGGTCTCGGAAACATTCCGGAGTTTATCGTCTCGTGGAAACCGTTCGAGGAATTTCTCGATCCGGTCTTCTCGTCTGAAGTAACGCGGCACGTAGTGGAATCGCATATCCGAAGCCATTCGACGGAAGCGATCTTTGCACTCATTACGTTCAGTCTGGTCGTTGCGGGATGGTATTTCGCCGACATGATGTATCGGCAGCAGACCATGGATCCCGAGCGCTTCAGCAGTATCGGCGGCGGCGCGCTGTACGACTTGGTACTCAACAAGTACTATGTAGATGAAATTTACGACCGTGCGTTCGTCCAGCCATACTTGATGGCGACGCGAGCGCTGGCTTGGTTCGACCTTCATATTATAGACGGAGTAGTCAATTTCGCCGCGGTAGTGATTCTGTTCCTGTCGTGGCTTTCGGGATTGTTCGACCATTACGTCGTCGATGGTCTCGTGAACGCCGCGTCGATCATCACGCTCGACGTAGGCAACCGGCTGCGGCGGCTGCAGACCGGATCAATCAACGGATACCTTTATGGAATTCTTGCGGCGGTGATGCTGATCCTGCTAGTGCGCGCGGTCGCGCGTGCGGGCTGAGGCAGACCAGGAGAGACGGGAAGAGCGACGATGAGTCACGCGCTGACGCTGATAACCTTCATTCCGCTGATTGGGGCGGCGATCATACTCGCGCTTCCCAACAATCTGACGCCGTCCTTCAAGTGGATAGCAGTGGCAACTACGGTGCCGCAGCTCTTCATCGCGTGGTGGCTCTATCAGAACTTCGACACCACTACCACGGCGATGCAATTCACCGAGAAAGCGCCATGGATGGCGGCCTATCACATCAACTATTTCATGGGCGTCGACGGTCTCAGCATCTCGATGGTGCTGCTCACTGCGATTATCTGCTTCTTCTCGGTGTTCGCGAGCTTTAGTGTCAGCCGCGCGGAAAAAGGATACTATGCACTGCTGCTGATGCTCGACGCCGGCATGATGGGCGTGTTCGTTTCGCTCGATTTCTTTCTGTTCTATATTTTCTGGGAAGTGATGCTGCTCCCGATGTACTTTCTCATCGGCATCTGGGGCGGTCCGCGACGCGAATACGCCGCGATCAAGTTCTTTCTTTATACGCTACTCGGTTCGGTACTGATTCTGCTGGCGATGCTGGGGCTTTACTTCTACAGCCCGATACCTACCTTCGACATGACGCAACTTGCGGCGAATGCGAGCACCTACTCGCTCAATTTCCAGCGCGTCGCCTGGCTCGCATTGTTCATCGGCTTCGCGATTAAGATTCCGGCGTTCCCGTTCCATACCTGGTTGCCCGATGCGCACGTCGAGGCGCCGACGGCGATCTCGGTGATCCTCGCGGGCGTGCTGCTCAAGATGGGCACCTACGGAATCCTGCGCGTCAACTTCGCGATCCTGCCCGCGGCGACGCATCAGATGGCGTGGCTGTTCCTCGGCGTGCTCGGCGCAGTCAATATCGTATATGGCGCGATGTGCGCGATGGCGCAAACCGACTTCAAGAAACTGATTGCATATTCCTCGATTAGTCACATGGGATACGTGATGCTCGGCGCGGCGTCGTTCACCGCCGCAGGTATCAACGGCGCCGTCTTGCAGATGTTCAATCATGGCACCGTCACGGCGATGCTCTTCATCCTGGTCGGCGTGATCTACGATCGCGCACATCATCGCGAGATTGCCGGCTTCGGCGGCCTCGCGCAGCAGATGCCGATTTACGCCGGCATGACCGGGTTCGCATTCTTCGCCGGTATGGGACTGCCGGGAATGTCGGCCTTCATCTCGGAGGTGTTGGTACTGATCGGCGCATGGCAGACGCATCCGATACTCACTGCGTTCGGTGCGGCGACTGCGGTGCTCACTGCGGGATACCTGCTCTGGACGTACCAGCGAATCTATCTCGGGCCGCTCAACGAGAAATATAAGGGATTCCCGGACCTCACTTTCCGTGAGGCCTTCACTCTTGTGCCTCTTGCGATCATCGTGCTCGTGCTGGGCGTCTATCCGCACGCGATTCTGAATCTGATGAATACCTCACTGGTGCATCTGAACCAGGTCGTGCTCGCCGCGCCCGCGACAGCGATCGCGATGCTCCACTAGGTAGGCGAGATGGATCTCGGAAACTTCGCGAGCTTGCAGCACTTCGTCCCCGAGATAATTCTCGTCGCCGGTATTCTGGCGATCATTCTGCTCGATCTTGCCGTCGCCGGAACGTCAATCAGCAAGCGCTGGCTTGGATCCATCGCGCTGGTTACGTCGGTTCTTGCTCTCCTTGCGATCGCATTCGAGCCGGCGATGCCGGGCGCATGGCTGTTTCATCGGATGCTCGTGTTCGACTCGTTCGCGGTCTTCTTCCGCGCCTTGATCGGCCTCGCGACCGTGGTCGGCATCTGGATGTCGATGGGGTCGCGCGAAGTTCGTGACTGCGACCAAAGTGAGTATTACGCGATTCTGCTATCGAGCACCTTTGCGATGTTCCTGATGGCGGAATCCGCAAACTTGCTGATGGCGTATTTGTCGCTCGAGTTCGTCAGCCTGACCTCATATGTACTGACTGGATTTCTGCGCCACAATCGCCGCTCGCTCGAAGCCGCGTTGAAATACTTGATCTATGGCGGCGTCGCGTCGGGCACGATGATCTATGGCATGAGCTGGATCTTCGGCCTGACCGGCTCGATGGATTTCAGTGAGATAAACCGCGCGCTATCGGCCCCCGGGCATTTGCCGGTGCTGGCAGTATTCATTGCGCTGGTGCTGATCCTGAGCGGTCTGGGATACAAAGTGGCGTCGGTGCCGTTCCACATGTGGGCGCCCGACGTATACACTGGCGCGCCGATTCCGATCACGACATTCCTCGCAATCGGTTCCAAAGCTGCGGGTTTCGCGCTCCTGACACGGTTCTTCTTCCCCGCGATCTCGCATCTCGCTTCGGGCGGAAGCTGGCAGGCTCTCGCCGGGGTTGATTGGCCGCAACTGCTGCTCTTCGTCTGCATCATCACGATGACGCTTGGCAATCTGGCCGCTCTGCAGCAGACCAACATGAAGCGCCTGCTCGCGTATTCGAGTATCGCGCAAGCGGGTTACGCGCTGATGGGTTTCGTCGTGCTGTCAAACGACGGCATCCATGCGATGCTCGTGTACTTGTTCGCGTACTATGTAATGGATGCCGGCGCTTTCCTGGTCGTGATGATCGTTGCGAACTCGACTGGACGCGAAGATATCGATGCCTATCGCGGACTCGCCTGGCGCGGCGGAATCGTTCCGGCGATCGCGCTCACGATCTTCCTCTTCTCACTCACCGGCATTCCTCTGACCGTAGGATTCATCGGCAAGTTCTATATCTTCGCCGCAGTAATACGCAGCAAGTTTTATCTGCTGGCCCTGATCGGGGTGCTCAATTCGGTGGTGTCCCTCGGATACTATCTGAAACCGGTCTGGACGATGTTCCTGCAGCAGCCCAATGGCGACGAAGGCACAGTGTCCTTCGATATCTGGAACTACAGCCTGATGGGAGTGTTCGCGGTGGCGACGATCCTGTTCGGAGTGTATTGGGCGCCGATCAGCGCCTTCGCCGGCCGCTCGATCGCGTTCTTTACCGGCACAACCTGATTCAATTCTCGAGGCGCAGAAGTCTGCGCGCGTTCCCGCTCATTATCTTCTGTTGGTCATCCGAGTTGAGCCCGAGCGCTTTGACTTCCTCCGCCGGATGGGCCAGACCCGCCGCGAGGGGATAGTCACTTCCGATCACAAACTGGCTTGCACCGTAGTTCTGGATCAAATGACTGAGCATCGCGCGGTTGTGAGCTATGATGTCGAAATGAAACTGGGCCGCGTAGGTAGAAGGCGGCCGCGGTATCGCTGAGCGGCATTCAGGCACGAGCCGATAACCCATGTCGAGCCGGCCGACCAGCGCAGGCAGTGTGCCGCCCGCATGATAGAGAACAATCTGTAGATTAGGATGGCGCTCGAGCACGCCGCCATATATCAAAAGGGCTGCCGCGAGCCCCGTATCATAGAGATTGCCAACCAGGTTACCCAGGAAGTAGCGTGCGAGCGCTCCCGCAGGCGCGGCCTCGAACGGATGAATACAGACCGCCATCCGTAGTGATTCGGCCGCCGCCCAGAACGGCTCGAATTCGTGCTCATCAAGCTGTTTCTCGCCGACCTTAGGTGGGATCTCGACTCCGCGGAGCCCCAGCTTCGCGGCGCGCTCCAGCTCGCGAGCCGCACGTTCAGGATCCTGCAACGGCACCGAAGCGAGCGGCACGAAGTGGTTGGCATCTGACTTTCCCAGCGCGGCCAAAGCGTTGTTGTTTGTTTGCGCGATCGCCAGTCCGAGATCGGCGGAGACGTCGGGATACATCAGGAAGGGGACACACGATACCGCTTGCGCCGTGATTCCTTCGCGCTCCATGTCGGCGATGCGCGCATGCGGCGTTGAGATCGCACCGTCGATCGGCCGCATCGCACTCTCCTGAATGAGGAAGAAGCGGCGACCGTCGCGCTCCACGACTCGCGTGGCGAAATGCTTTCCTTCGCGCCCCAGGTAATCGATGATTTCGGGCGCGATGAAATGGTTGTGCATGTCGATCGCTTCCATGCGCCCTCCTCGCGATTCCAGTTTTACAGAATGAAACTGATTTTACCGTGCGGGCGCAGCGCTTCGATGTCGAGGATTGCGCGCCGCTCGCGAATTTTCAGCTCGCTATTCAATCGTGCGAGCTTATATTCATAACGGCCTATATACGTATCGATCGATTCATAGCGCATCCGGTAAACGGCGAAATTCGCAGTAGCCAGTACATTGTCGCCCTCGGCGCCGAGCACGCGCACATTGGAAATCAATCTACGCGTTCGTGAATGCGGATTTTCGGCCCACGCCGACTTGCCTAGCAATTGTTTAACGCGTGAGCGAACACGGACCGCATCGTCGGCGACAATGAACAGAGTATTTCGCGAGTCGCCTTCGGGAACGTCGGTTGGCGGGATCTCGTAGACTATATCCTCAGTGAGAAGTTCGAGCCAGTCTTCGAGGCGCCAGTCATCGAGAAGCGCGGCCTCGCGATAGAGTAAATCCTCGACCTCTTGCCGAGTGGGCAATTCAATGGTGCTCATGCTGCCCGCCTTGCGCGTCGCGCCTGAGGCTCGGTCATCAGTTGATTCCATCGTCGCCAGAACGCACGCATCTGCAGTTCGTCCGTGATCGCAGGCACGTCGCGTTTCATGCCGCGCGAGATATCCGACCACGCGACCTCGCGATTACGGAATCCGAGCTGGCAGGTCTCGAGCATTTCGACGTCATCAGGTGTAGCGAAGCCGCCCGGCCCGAGGAAGGTGAGAAAGTTATCGAGGCGCAGTGCGGAGTCCTCGGCGCTCTCTTCAATCGGCGCCAGCGCCCAGGCATTGACCTCCATATAGTCAGGCGAGACCGGATAGAAAGTCCGTACCGTGATCGCCATGATATCGTTGATTACGAGGTTCGGGAAAATTCCAAGATTGCGGCTGGTCTCGCAGATTCGCGCGGCGCGCTCGGGACCAAATCGCTCGTCGAATTTCCGCCGCAGCTGCGCGAAGTGTTCCTTGCGATGTTCTCCGAACGGTTCGACCCAATGCGCAATCGGCCGTCCCCAGGCGCTCTGATATTCAACCACCGCATGTCCGTTTCCGAGATCGAGCGCGGCTTGCCGGCGAGGAGCAGACAAATTCATGCCCTTGAGATCGATCCCGATGTCGCCCAGGAAGCTGAAATACCTCTGATGCGTCGGCAAGCCGTGATAGCCGTCGTAGCTATTTTCCACGAGCAACTTCCAGTTCGCGCGCGCGCTGTAAGATTGCTGCCCAGCGACGATCTTCATGCCCATCTCGGACTGATCCGCGACCAGATCGAGGTATTCGCGTGCGCCGGCAAGATAGTCATATAGACTCTGCGTATTGCGATCGAAACAGACGAAGATAAAACCGCGATAATTCTCGACTCGCGCAGGTGCGGCGAGCGCGAGTTCGTTGCGATCGAACGCCGGAGCATATGAGTCTTCGCCGGGAACGCCGATCAAGTTGCCCCGCGAATTGTATGTCCAGGCGTGATAAGGGCATTGGAAAGTCTTCGCATTGCCCGACCGCTGACGGCAAACCATCGCGCCACGGTGCGTGCAGGTGTTGAGCAGCACACGAACAACGTTGTCATCGCCGCGAACGAGGATCATCGGGCGGCCGACAACATTGCGCGAGCGATAGTCTCCCGCGTGCGGAACCTCGGACTCGTGTCCGGCGTAAATCCAGCACGTCTCGAAGATGCGCCGCCGCTCCATTTCCAGGCATTCCGGATCCACGAAGACGCGACGATTTACGCGAAAAAGTCCAGCGCTCTGATCGTCGATAATAAAATCACTATTTGTTTCGCTCATGATTTTCCCCACTGAGTAATCCGGTTAGCAGTACTACTTAATGGTAGGTTCCCAGGCCCAATATCGAGCGACCGCGCCCGCATCAACGCGCAGATCGGTTCCCGTGATCATTTCTGAATCATCTGACGCGAGGAAGGCGGCCGCTTTTCCGTAATCGGAGGGCCGCGGCAGCTTTTGCATCGGCACTCCCTTACGAAACGGCTCGAAAGCGGCGCGCAACTGTTCGGTATTCACGTGGGTAGTTCGTCCCCATCGCGCGGCCCGCTCAAGAGATTCGGAGGGATCGGTTGCGGTCGGCGTCAAACTATTGACCCGGATACCATGAGTGACCAGTTCCATCGCAGCCGAGCGTGTGAAGTTGAGGAGACCACTCTTCGCCGTGCAGTAGGCAATGTTATTCGGCTCGCCCTGGTGGCCAGCGGTCGAAATTATATTGATGATGCTGCCCGTGCGCTTCTGCGCAATCATCAGATTGCCGACATGCTTGGTGAAGAGGAAGGCGCCGGTAAGAATTATGTCGAGCTGCCTTCGCCATTCGTCCAGAGGCATATCGACAACACCCTTCTTGTTGAAGATAGCCGCATTGTTAACGAGGATGTCGATTCGTCCGAGACTCTCGCGTGCCGAGGAAACAACCCGCGTGACTTGCGCCTCGTCGGTAACGTCCGCCGTCAGAGCCAACGCGTGGCCGCCTGTGCTCTGAATGTAGTGCGCGCAATCCGCAGCGTTTTCGGCGCGCGAATCCACGCACACGACCGCGGCTCCTTCTGCCGCAAGCCCTTCGGCGATTCCACCGCCGATATTCGGGCTCGTTCCTGTTACTAGCGCAACCTTGCCCTTTAGCTTCACGATGGCGTGATCCTGTCCTGGTTGGCTTGCGGAGGTGCGACGAGGAAGCACTTTGACGAATTGAAGATCCAGGTATCGATAAATTCCATTTCCTTGGGAGCCCGCCGAAGCTCAGCGAGCGCGCCTGCGATGCACATCCAATTGAGTAATTCCTGTTGGCCGCTTTCTTCTACCGCCTTGGCCGGATAGTTGCGCCACAGATCATAGTTACCCGTGCGCAAAGCGTCGTACATTTCACGATCCGCGAGGGTATCGGGAAATAGATACTGATTCTTGGCCGTGAGGAACGCGTGCGACCATCCAGAGGATGCCAGCAAAACTACACGCCAGCGGCTTTGCGAGAAGATTCGCGCTGTGGCGGCGCCGAGCTCGAACAGGCGCCGCGGCGTGGGTGCAGGAGGATCGAGTTGAGCTTCGCTGGGAGGATTCTCGAAGTTTGGCAGACCGCCGCGTTGTGCAATTACCTGGCGGCCGTAGCAGTTAATGGCGAATGGAATAGTTGGATATGCAAATCCTTTCCGATCGTAGTCGAGGTAAAGGATTCCATTGGCGAACGCATGACCGAGAGGATGGTGCAGGGGTCTATACGAGTAAGCAGTGTCAAACCCTGCCTCGATTAAACCGCTTGCCAGATACTTGGCTGCAGCGACATGTCCCGGGAGCCGGAACCTCTTGTCGGCAGGTTCGTTCCATATGTTGTGAGCGGGCGGCCCGAACTCAAAAGTATCGTGCGCATAAATGCAGTATGGCGGTACGATTTCCTCGCGGAAGTTTTCATATTGGTCATCACCCCAAATGACTATTAAGTCGGGATGGAATGCATCGATTTGCGCGCGGGTTTTTCGCAACGCCTTCAGGAGCCGCTCGCGATGATGCCGGGCTGAGGCGGTGCCTTCGTCAAGGCCCCATTCCTCGCGCATCCCTGCCGGCCACGCCGAAGGTGTGCGGAGGCGCTCGGGCAGTTGAGGATTCTGAAGCATCCGCTTGAGAATCCACGACATGGCCTCATCGCGTCCCGCCAAAGGGGGATAGTGAGTAATGCCGGCTACCAGAATTTCGCCCATTTCGATTTCCTCCGGTTACTCAGTCTGCATCGGTCGCGCGATGAAGCACGCGCGATCCGTAAAGCGCCGCGATTTGAGCATCCGAATATCCGAGTACGCGCGACAGGATCTCATCATTGTCGCCGCCGAGCGCAGGTACATAGTCGCGTGCGCGTGACGCGGCATTCGAAAATTTGAACGGTGGATTCGGTATCCTCAACGCGCCAGCGCCATCGTTAACGATTTCGTAGCTGCCGCGTTCCTCGAGATGAGGCTGATTTATGGCTTCGCGCACTGTGTAATATCGCGAGCAAGGAACTCCGCCGCGCGTGATGATCTCTTCGCACTCAGCAACCGTCCGAGTCGATGCCCACTCGTCGATGAGAGCCATCAAGGTGCTCCAATTTTCCGAGCGAGAACGCAGCGAATTGAAGCGCGGATCCGATAGCCATTCCGGATGCCCCACGGCGCGCGCCAAGGAATCGAAATTATTGGGCTTTACCGACGCGATCATTACGTAGCCGTCTTTTGCGCGAGTCGGTTGAAATGTAGTTACGCGCGGACGCGGCGGAAACTGCGCTTCCTGATATTCGTATATCAGCATCCCGAGCAATCCATCCATCATCGCGAGATCGATGTAGTCTCCCGAGCCGCTGCGCTCTCGTTTCAGTAGCGCTGATTGAATTGCGCCGAAAGCATACGTGCCGCCGAGAACGTCGCCGACATAGATCCCGGTGTTGAGCGGTCGCTCGAGTCCGTTTTGATACGAAAGATTCACCAGGTCGTAGCCCGACGCCGCATGCAGCATCGGCGCGTATGCGCTCCGCTTCGCCCACGGACCGGTCTGGCCGAATCCCGAAATTGAGCAATACACGAGACGCGGATTTAACTTCGATAGCGCCGCATATCCAAGGCCGAGACGATCCATGACCCCCGGCCGCGAATTCTCGACTATCACGTCGGCAGTTGTCGCAAGCCCGTGAATGATTTCGATCGCTTCCGGCGTCTTGAGATCGAGCGCCAGGCTCTTCTTGCCGCAATTCAGGCTGGCGAAGTACGCGCTCTTGCTATCGCGGATAGGAGGCTGAACGCGAATGAAGTCGCCTTCCGGCGGTTCGATCTTGATCACCTCGGCACCGAGATCGGCGAGCAGGCGCGTGCAATGCGGCCCCGACACGATCGTCGTGAAGTCGAGAACCCTCACGCCGCCAAGGATTTCTTCACTCGGCCGCTGCGTCACGATGCTGTTCCTTCAAAAGCGACAGGTAGTAGCGGTTGAGGCGTTCCAGGTGCAGTTCCATCTCGGTCACTGCCGCGTCTACATCGCCAGCGGCGAAATGCTTCATGAAGCGGCGCCGCGACGGTAGCACCCAGATATTGCGCTGCTGGCCGATCGCGACGATGAAGTGCTGCATCACATCGACCAACGCCTCCATCACGATGACCATCACGGGGTTCTTCGTTGCGCGCGCGAGGATGCGATGAAAGTCGAGATGGATCCGCGCCTGATCGAAAAATGCGATCTTGTCGCGCGCGGCGCGTTCGGCAGCCGCGACGTTTTCATTGAGCGCTGCGATGTCATCGGCCGTGGCTCGTTCGCATGCCACCCTGACCGCGATCGACTCGACCAATACGCGCGCTTCGGTGAGATGCTCGGGCGTGACTGCGCCGAGATGGAACATGTCGCGCAGACCCATGATGATCGCGTCGCCGCTGCTTTCGCGGATGAAGGCTCCTCCGGTCGCGCCCTTTTGCAGACGCAGCAGGCCCGCGTTCTCGAGCGAGCGCAGTGCCTCGCGCAGCGTGTTGCGGGAGACGCCAAACTGCTCGGCGAGAGCGCGTTCGGGTGGCAAACGATCGCCCGCGCGCAGCCGGCGCGCCGCGAGTTCCTTGCGGATTTGCTCGGCGATCTCCTCAAACGCGCGCGGACTCTTGATGCGCCTGAATTCCGCCGTGCGCCCGGCGCGATCGATCACGCGTTCACGTGATCTGGCAGCCGCCTCCGCCCCTTCCACGATCTCGGCCTTGCTTTTCATTGGTTGAACCATTACTATCCGGCCTCGTCAAAGTCAAACAGCTTCCACCTATCGAGGTGCAGAGAATTGATCTCATTTGAACTCACCGAGGAACAGAAGCTCGCGCAATCGATGCTCCAGGATCTCGCGGCCAAAGCTTTGCGGCCCGCGGCACGCGTGGCCGATGAGAGCGAGGCGATTTCGCCGCGCACGCTCGCCGAGCTGTGGGCGACCGGTGTCATCCAGGCGCGTGCCGATGAGGATGCGCCCGCGCGCACCTGCGTGACCAACGCGATCGCGCTTGAGGAACTTGCCTTTGCCGATGCGTCATTCGCGATTGCGGCTGCCGCGCCGCTGGGTTTTCTGAGCGCGATTGCGGCACACGGCAGCGCGGCGCAAAAGAAAAAGCTCCTGCCGCTTTTCGCTGACGACGACTATCGAAGCGCAAGCGTGGCAATCGCCGAACCCGACTTCGCTTTCGATGTATCCGCAATCCGTACGAGCGCGGTGAAAACGCGCAACGGTTACCGTCTGAACGGCGTCAAAGGTCCGGTTCCGCTCGCGGAGAAGAGCAGCCACTTTCTCGTGATCGCGAATTTAGATGACAAGCGCGAAGCCTTCATCGTCGATCGCAACATCGCCGGCGTCATCATCGAGAGGAAGCGCGGCATCGGACTGCGGGCGCTCCAGATGGCGAATGTGAGTTTCAAAGACGTCGAGCTGGCTGGCGACGCACTCCTTGGCGAGGCTGCGGGATGCGATGTGCAGCAAATCGTCGATTCGGCGCGCGTGGCGCTCGCCGCGATCATGAGCGGCACCAGCCGCGCGGTCATGGAGTTCGCAATTCCCTACACAAAGGAGCGCGTGGTGCACGGCGCGGCGCTCGCGCAGAAGCAGGTGATCGCGTTTCGACTGGCCGACATGCGGATCGAAACCGACGCGATGCGCTGGATGGTATGGAAGGCGGCCTCGATTCTCGAAAAGGGCAAGGTCGCCACCCGCGAGGCGCAACTCGCCTATACCTACGCCGTCGAGCAGGCGATGTGGATCGCGGACGAAGGCGTCCAGATGCTCGGCGGCCACGGCTACCTGCGCGATAACCCGGTCGAGATGTGGTACCGCGACATCCGCACTTTGTCGGTGCTTGAAGGCGCCGTTGGCGTTTGACTATCGGACGCGACGAGGATTTTGAGATGGTTGATTTTGAACTGACTCCCACCGACGAGAAGCTTCTCGATTCCGCCCATCAGCAGGCGCTGATCGCGCGCGGCTACGCCGACTATTACGACAAGCATGAGGATGAGCTGCCGCCAAGAGAGTTTCCCGAGGCGGCAAAATTTCCCGATGTGGTCACGCTCGCGGCCGAAGTGCCGCACAGCAGCGGCCCGCGTATTCTCCACGCGCTCGTAATGTCGGAGGTCGAGTACGGCGGCATGGGGCTGCGCCGCAGCAAGTGGGGCCTCGGCAACACTGTGCTCGAAACAGTCGCGACGCCTGAGCAGATCGAGAAATGGAAGAACTACACGATCGCGATTGCGATCACGGAGCCGGGCGCGGGCTCGGATCCTGCTAACATCCGGACAACTGCGACGTTCGATCGCGAAACCGGCGAATGGGTTCTCAACGGCGAAAAGATTTTCATCTCGCAGGCCGCGTCAGCCGATGCTGCGATGGTCTTCGCGCGCTTCGTTGCGCCTGACGGCAGCCGCGGCATGACGACCTTCCTGGTCGAGCGCGGCACTCCGGGCTTCACCGTCGGTCCGCAGCTCAAGAAGCTCGGCATCCGCTCGCACGACACCTGCAACCTGCTGTTCGAGAATTGCCGGATTCCGGAATTCAACCATATCAAGGGTGACTTCAAGTCAACGATGTCGGTGTTCAACGACTCGCGCCCGATGGTGGCGGCGACGGCGCTCGGCGTGGCGCGCGCGGCGCTGGACTTCACGCGCGAAAAACTCACCGAGCGCGGAATCAACCTCGACTATCGCGCTGGCTCCAGGAGCCGGTCCGCCATAGTCGACAAATTCATCCGGCTCGAGGCGGCGCACGAAGCCGCAATGCTCACCGTGATGCGCTCGAAGTGGCTCGAACAGCAGAACCATCCGCCGAAAGTCGAAGCCTCGATCGCCAAAGCGGCAGGCGGCAAAGCCGCGCGGCGTATCACGCAAGGATGTATCGAGATTCTGGGCCCCGAGGCGGTGGCAGAATGCTATCCGCTCGATCGATGCTTCCGCGACGGACGCATCTTCGACATCTACGAGGGTGCCGGCGAGATTCAACGCCTCATCATCGCGCGCGTGATCCTCGGCTACACGAATCGCGACCTGCGCTGATAGTGTTGGGGCAGACACTGGAGGTAACGACGATGGCGAATTCGGAGGACTATCAGAAGGGCGCGGCGCGGATGAAGGAGCTGTTCGGCGTCGAGCCGCGGCCCGGCATGATGGAAGAGGATTTTCAGAAGCTCACGGTCGAGTACCTCTTCGGAAAAATCTGGACGCGGCCAGGGCTGGAGCTGCGTGAGCGCTCGATGATCACGATCACGACGCTGACCGTGCTGGCGCGCAATCCCGAGCTGAAGACGCATCTGCGCGGCGCGCTCAACGCGGGCATCAGCCGCGAGAAAATCACCGAGATCATGATTCATCTCGCGCACTACGCGGGATGGCCGATCGCGGTGAACGGCATGCGCGTAGTGCGCGAGCTGTTCGACGAGCTCGACGGCAAGACGAAGCAGGGTTAACGGCGCTTCGGCTGCCGCGCGCGCAGTTCTCGCAGGCGCGGCATGTCGAATTGCGGGAGATCGTCCGCGATCGCAAACCACGGCGCATTGAACTCGACGAAGATGTGCTTGTCGGGTTTGGTTCCGGGGTCGTCGTCGAGCAGACCAGCCGGAATTTCAAACCATTCCTGGCCCGGCTGCGGATTCGGCACCTGCGAGCCGCATCGCGAGCAAAACGCGGAGCGATAGGGCGGCGGCTCACGAAGAATCGGCGCCTCGTAGACCGCAATCAACTCCCGGCCTTCGAGCAGCCGGAAGTCTGCGCTCAATACGCCTAGACCGGCAGTGAACGCCGAGCCAGACAGCTTGCGGCATCGGCTGCAATGACAAAGCTCAAACGGCCCAGGCGCTTTCGCGATCTCAAATCGCACGCCGCCGCACAGGCAACTTCCTTTGATCATGGGAACCTCCGACTGCAGAGCTGCGAGCGCTGCACCTATCCCAAGCCCTCCCATTGTACAGGAAAGCTTTGCATCACCGATTTCTCGGCTGGGAGAATCCCTCTCCCTGACCAAGAGCGCGTTGCAAAACACTGCATACGAGTCGTGGAGGAATCTGTCCCCTATCCTTGTCCCTGGGATAAGGAGAGGGGACTTGAAAACGCATACGAAAGTGCAGTCAATTCGAGTTTTGCAG
This sequence comes from Candidatus Binataceae bacterium, assembly GCA_035508495.1. Lineage (NCBI taxonomy): Bacteria > Candidatus Binatota > Binatia (SeqCode) > Binatales (SeqCode) > Binataceae (SeqCode) > Binataceae bacterium (SeqCode). Next base: position 35,860 of record DATJMX010000036.1, on the reverse strand, counting down.
AGCCTCGTTGGACGAGGGGAGGAAACAGGATTCAGTAAACGCCGCCGAGTTTGTTGTGGTCCCAGCTTGTGATCTTTTTTGGGATTACTTTGAGGACCACGCGCTTGGGTGCTGTCGTCAGGGGGCCGATTTGGGCGTTGGATTCGCCGGAGGCGTGGCTGCGGATTGCGCGCATCGCGGCTTCGACGGTTGGCGTGTCCTCGGCGATTTCGCATTCGCCGCGGATCATCACGCCGCGCAGTTGCGCGTAGTTGCGGCCTGATTCCGCCATCACTGCGACCTTCGGATTGCGCTTGATGTTGATGACCTTCTGCGCCTTGCCGTAGGAGGTCATCAGGATCGCGCCGTCGCGCCACAGGTAGTTCATCGCGACGACGTGGGGATAGCCGTCCTTGCCGATCGTCGCGAGCGCGATCTTTCTTTCATCGCGCAGGAACGCCTCAAGCTCCAAGGGCGTCATCTTGATTTGATCGCGGCGCTTCATTGTTTTCGCTGCCTCAGAGTTTCGCGATGATGTCGTTGCTGATCTTGTCGAGACCGCGCTTGAGCTCATCGGAGGTGAATGCCGGCGGACCGATCGTGACGCGCGCTACGCCGAGGTCGCGCAGCTTCTTCAAGGTATCGAGGTCGGCAGGGCCGATACAGGAAATCTCCAGCTCCGCCGAATTGCGCCCGATCTTATTGCATTCAGTTTTGAGATCGTCGAGCAGTGCGCGCAGCCGTTCCATCGCGGCCGCATCGATTTCCCACGACAGGCCTTTCAGCTCGCCGACCGCCGGGAAGAAGCCGTCGCCGAAGCGCGCCGCGCGCCGCACCGCGGCCGGAGAATGACCGCCGACGAGAATCGGCACACCGCGCGGATTAACGGGCTTGGGCAGACTGCGCACGGGACCGAAGTTGAAATACTTGCCGTGGAAGCTCGATGGGTTGTCGCGCCACAGCGCGTGTATCGATTGGATCGCTTCGTCGGTCATGAGGCCGCGCTTCTTCCAATCGAGTTGCAGCGCTTCGAATTCCTCGGCCAGCCATCCGCTGCCGATACCGAGCAGCATGCGGCCGTTCGACAGGCGATCGAGACTCGCGAGTTCCTTCGCGACGTAGAGCGGGCTGCGCTGCGGCAGGATCATCACCGCGGTGCCGAATTTAATCTTCGTAGTGATCGAGGCGGCGAACGCCAGATGCATCAGCGGATCGGGTAGCGCAACATCGTCCGTAACTGAAAGCTTGCCGCTCGCGGTGTATGGATAGGGGCTCTTGAAGCCGTCGGGGATGACGACATGCTCGACGCTCCAGAGCGATTCGAATCCCGTCGCTTCGGCGTGGGTTGCGAGGGTGCGGAAGGGCTCGGGCTCGCTGAAGGGCCCGGCGTTAACGAATATCAATCCGATTTTCACAATCTGTCACTCCAAATTGTTGTGCGTTGGCCTCGGGCGCTGCACCCACGCCCGCGTGTCGATTCACGCAGTGAATCGACGCGCGGGCTCTCGGTTTGCGGCTTCCGCCTGCGGCGTCAGCCGCGGGCGAGGCTATTCGAAGAGCTCTCTCGCGCTCCGTAAAGTTTCTTTCAGCTCTCGAAGTCGAGGCCCAGCGCGGGATTCTTCACCTGGCCGCCGCATGCTCTGGCGAGGAGCGGCGTCACTTCTTCGGCGAAGTACTGCATCTGGTCTTCGATTTCCCTGGAATCGAGGCCGCCCTTCTCGAACCACGCGTTGAAGGCGAAATCCTCGTAGCCGCAGCTCTCCTTGATACGCATGATCTGGGCGGCGACGTCGCTCGGACTGCCGAACAGCGCGACTTCCTTTTTCAGCAGCAGCTCGGGCGACACTTTTGCCGCGGGGTCGAGCTTGGCCTCGTTCGCATCGGCCAGCACCGCGGCGAAACCGAACGGCCCGTAGTAATCCCATTGCACCTCGAGCGCGTCGCTGTAGCGCTTGAGCTCACGCTCACGATTCTTGCCGGGCAGCAGCATGTGGATATAACGGCCAGTTAACACACCGCGCCGCTTTTCCGCGTCCCATCCGTATTTGAGGCGCCCGCGTCCCAGCCGATCCGGCCATCCAGCTTTTTCGGACTCGTTGTAGAAAATGTCGATGTTCTTCTTGAGGCGCGTGTTGGGCTCGACGATGAAGTAGCCGTTGAGGCCGCGCTCCGCCGCCCATTTGATTGATCTCTCGGTCGTAAGCGGCTCCCACATTTGCGGATGCGGCCGCTGGAGCGGCTGCGGGAACACCTGGAGCTCCTTGAGCGTGGTCGCGCTCTGCATCACGGGGTTGGCGCCGCCGTAGGGATCAGGTGCGCCGATGTTGAGCACCTCTTCGAGCTTGCGGCCGGCCTTGCCCGACTCGAAGTAGGCGATCGTTTGTTGATGGTTCCAGCGCGTGAAGACCGGCGGGATGGTGAAGAATTGCCCACGATGCGAGAACGAGGGCTGCGTCCAGGCCTTGATGATGATCTCGTAGGCCTCCTGGTAGTAGGCGCGATTGCGCTCCTGGTCCTGGATGGTCGCGAACGGCCAGCCGAAGACCTCGGCCTCGCGCGGCTGGTAGCCGCGCCCGATTCCGAATTCGAGCCGCCCGCCGCTCAGCACGTCGAGCATTGCAGCCTGCTCGGCGATTCGAATCGGGTGCCACCAAGTCACGATGTTAGCGGCCTGGCCGAGCCTGATCTGGTTGGTGCGCGCCGCGATCGCCGTCTCGGCAAGGAGCGGATTCGGGCTGAACTCGGCGCCTTCGGGCTGGAAGTGATGCTCGGTCATGAAGAAATAGTTGAAGCCGAGCTTGTCGGCGAGGATTCCCTGCCGCACCTGGGAGACAAGGCATCGCTGGCTCGCTTCGTGAACTTCGGCGAGATTGCCGTCGTTGATCGCCACGCCGCTCTTCGTGCGCAGCACGGGCAGATCGCTGGCGCCGTTGTGAAAAATTCCGATTTCGATCATGGCATCTCCTCGGCGCGCCGCGTGCAGTGCGTTCAGACGCTCGCGCTTTCGCGCCGCTTCAACAACAAGTCAACATCGAAGTTGAACATCCTGGCGGCATTGAGGCCGAGGATCTTCGCGCGCGAATCGTCGCTAAGATGGCCCATCTGGCGCTCGATCGCTTCGGCGGAATGCGGCCAGGTGCCTTCGGCATGCGGATAGTCGTTGGCCCACATGAAATTATCGACCAGGTTCCATTTTTCGGCGAGCTCGAGTCCGGCGCGATCTTCCTGGAAGCTCGCCGCGCCGTTGCTGCGGAAATATTCGCTTGGCAGTTGCTTCAGCCGCGGATAAGCCCACAGGTGATGCTTGCGATAGGCCTCGTCCATCGCATCCAGCGCCCACGCGACCCATCCGATTCCGCTTTCGATCGCGGCGAAGCGCAGCGTCGGAAAACGCTCGATAACGCCCGAGCCGCACAGGCTCGCGACCGGCTCGATCGTCGGCGAGAGCGAATGCGAGACGTAGTTGATGACGGCGCCGCCTTCCTTGCGCGCGACGCGCGGGTCGCGCCCGGTCGAGACGTGAAACGTAATCGGCAGATTGCATTCGACGATCGCCGCCCACATCGGATCGTAATCGTGGAGGTTGTAGTTCGTGTCGCGTGAATCGTGGCCGCCGAAAATCGGCTTGCAGGGCAGGGTGAGGAAGCGGAAACCCATCTTCGCGACGCGCTTGATTTCTTCGATCGCGAGCTCGACGTCGGCTGTCATGATCGCGGCAGCGGGCGACATGAAATCGTTATATTTGCCGTACATCTCCCACGCGAAATCGTTCCAGACCTTGCACTGCGCCATGCCGAAGCCGGGATCCTTGGTCGCGAACATCATCAGCCCCTTGTTGGGGAAGATGATCTCGGCGTCGATACCGTCGCGGAGCTGATCCTTGATGCGTTGCTCGGGATCGGCGCCGGCGTTGCCGCGCAAGCGATCTTCGCTGTTCTCGCGCGGCACGTCGGCGATCATGCGCGCGCGCACCCGCGAGCGCCCGAGGCCTTCGGCGACGAACCATTTCTCGCCGTTGGCGTCGGTCTCGACGTGCGGCAGCCTGTCGCGATACTTCGCGTCGAGGCGCTGCTTCCAGAGGCTGCCGGGCTCGTTGGCGTGGCAGTCGGCGGAGATCATCAGGTACCTATTGGGATCGCCGGGGCGCGCCGTGCGCTGCCATCCGTCATGGCCCGGAGTCTCGAGGCGGTAGCGATTTTTTTCATCAACGAGGAGTTCGGCCTGTTCCATGAGCGCCCTCAACTCAATTCAATATTGGTTGAACCATTGCGATAGCGCGTACGCGGCGAAATTTCAACCGTCGAACTATCCGCGCGCGAGCCGCGCTCAGCCGGGCTGCTTGTCGAACTTCGGCAGATCGTCTCGCACCGGCGCCCAGTGCGGCGCGCTTTGCATGTACACCTGCACCATCGGCTTGAACTGCGACTGATCGTCGAGACTGCCGGCCTTGAGCGCGACGAACTCGGGCATCGCGCCGATGAGCGACAGGATCGGCGAGCCGCAATTGGGGCAGAAGCCGCGGCTCACTTCGGCGCCGCTGTCGCCCTTAACTGCGTATTGCTTGAGCGTGCCGGTGATTTTGAGCGCGGCCTTCGGCACGAGCATCACCGATGCCATCGCGGTGCCGGTCGAATGCCGGCAATCGGTGCAGTAGCAGTTTGCCGCCATCATCGGATCGGCCGCGCATTCGTAACGGACCGCGCCGCAGGCGCAGCCTCCGGTAATCGCCATAAGAAGAGACCTCCTGAGAGCTTCACAATCCCGCAATGAGGCGGACGTGATCAACCGCTCCATCGTCCGAAAGGACGATGCCGCCGAGGCGAACTCATTGCGACCATGCTCTCGGCCTCGAAAAGGGCGGAGGGTGCTAATGGCGGTTTCACATCAAATCGAAGCATCGCCGATCGAAAATCGCTACGCGCGCGGATGGCATTGCCTGGGCCTCGCGAGCGAATACAAAGACGGCAAGCCGCACACGCTCAACGCATTCGGCACGCGCCTCGTCGCGTTCCGGGGCGAGAGCGGCAAGGTGCACATCCTCGACAGCTACTGCCCGCACATGGGCGCCGATCTCAGCCATGGCGAGGTGCGCGGCGACAGCGTGCTGTGTCCGTTCCACAACTGGAGCTGGGGCGCCGACGGTAAGTGCAACAATATCCCGTACAGCAAGCGCATCCCGCCCAAGGCGCGGGTCAAATCGTGGCCGACATCTGAGCAAAATAACCTACTCTTTGTATGGAACGATCCCGAGGGCACGGCGCCGACGCCTGAGCTCGACATCCCTCATCTCGTGGCGTGCGATTCGGAGGAGTGGACCGACTGGGTGATCGAGAAGTGGACGATCAACACCAACTGCCGCGAGCTTATCGACAACGTTTCGGACATGGCGCACTTCCCGGTCGTGCATGGCGCGCCGGTCGATTACTTCGCCAACATTTTCCAGGGTCACAAAGCGACGCAGATCATGATCGGCAGCGGCTCGCCGGGCAGCCAGGGCAGCCTCGCCACCTGCGCGACGTATTTCGGCCCCGCGTATCAGATCACCGAGATGAAGGGCGAGGTGGGCGGGTTCCCGGTCGATTCGATCCTGCTCAACTGCCACGTGCCGATCACGCTGCGCTCGTTCGACCTGCGCTTCGGGATGATGGTGCGCAAGATCAAGGGAATGCCCGAGGACGCCGCGAAGCAGATGGCTGACGCGTACATCAAGGGCATCCAGCAGGGCTTCTACCAGGATGTCGCGATCTGGGATAACAAGGTGCGCATCGATAATCCTCTTCTGTGCGAGGGCGATGGGCCGATCTACCAGCTTCGCGACTGGTACAAGCAGTTCTACACCGACGCGGCTGCGGTGCCCGAGGAGCTGCGCAAGCGCCAGGTCGTCGAGATGAACATCAATCTCAAGGAATCGCCGAACCTGCGGCACGTATTCGAGGACTGATCTTCGCGTATCGCAGTCCGCGGCGCCTTGGCGTACATCAATGATGTGCGCAAGGCTGCTCATCCGCGGCGCAACGGCGCCGACCCGTATCGCGGCGTGCCGCTGTCGCTGGCCGATTTCAGCGAGCTGGTTTCCGCGATCTACCAGGGGCCGCTGGAGCCGGTGCCCTGGAAGACCGCGCTCGATCTGATGCGCACGCATCTGCGTGCCAGCTATGTAACATTGATGCTTCGTCCACCGTCGGCCGAGCGCGAGGCACTGATGGTCAATGCCGCTGGCGATCGCCCCGTCACGCGCCAGGACGAATACAACAAGTATTATTACGCGCTCGATCCGTTCGTTGACCTGCCTCCCGATCGCGTCGTCACCGTCGAGGAGCTGATCGGCGACCACCAGTGGCGCGATAGCGAATTCTACAAGCAGTTTCTAAAGCCGCTCGACATTTTTCATGCGCTCGGCTTCGACATCCGCACTGACGACGGCCTCGAATGCCGCTTTCGCGTCGCAAGATCGCATCGCGAGCGGCCTTTCTCGCCGAGCGACAAGGCGCTCTGCGCCGTGGTGATGCCGCATCTGAAGCGCGCGGTGCATCTGCATTCGCAGCTCGAGCAAATTGATTCCGAGCGCCGTCTCTACGCCGGCACGGTCGATCGGATGCTGGTCGGGATGGTCCTTCTGGACGAGACCGGCGTGATCGTGAAGAGCAATCCGGTTGCCGACGAGATGCTGCGCGAAGGCGACGGCCTGCGCATCGTTGGCGGTGCGCTTCATGCCGGTTTGCCAGCGGAAAATCGCGAGCTGCAGCGCCTGGTGAAGCAGGCGCTCAATCGCGAATCGGGAAAGCCGGCCGTGGCAGAGGCGATCGCGATTACGCGCAAGGCGGGTCGCGGCAAGCTCGGTGTCGTGATCCGTAGCGTGCCGCCGACGGGATGGACCGAGGGCAAGCATCGTCCGTCCGTTGCGATTTTGATTCGCGATGCGGAACGCAGATCGGAAGCCTCGCGCGAGACGGTGCGGCGGCTCTTCGATCTCACTCCGGCCGAGGCCGCGCTTGCGCTCGAGCTAGCCAACGGCCTCACGCTGGAGGAGGCGGCCGAGAGCCTCGATATCAGCAAGAACACCGCGCGTGCGCATCTGCGGGCGATCTTCTCGAAAATCGGAATCACGCGGCAGACGACGCTGGTGCGGATGCTGCTCGGCAGCGTCGTATGGCTCGGCTGATCGAATCATAGTCTTTTCAGACGATTCCGCTGTCGGTGCGCGGATGCGAGCATCGCCTCGGTCCGGATCCTACAAGCTGTGAGGCGGCGGAATGGCCACACACCTGTCGCGCGAAACGAATGACGCCGCGCAAAGCGGCGCTCTCGCCGCAACTCTATTAGCTCGCGCGCGCGAGTTCGTGCCTCGACTCGCGGAGCGCGCTTCGCGCGCCGAAGCGCAGCGCTCGATTCCTGCCGAGACGATGGCGAACTTCAAAGAGGCCGGGCTCTTCCGCGTGATGCAGCCCAAGCGCTACGGCGGTTACGAGCTCGATCCCAACGTCTTCTTCGATATCCAGATGACGTTGTCTGAAGGATGCATGTCGAGCGGATGGGTGTATGGCGTCGTGGGGGTGCATAACTGGCAGTTGGGGTTGTTCGACGAGCGTGCTCAAGAGGACGTCTGGGGGCGAGACAGCTCGGTGCTGATCGCATCGACCTACATGCCCAAGGGCCAGGTCGAGCGCGTCGATGGCGGCTTCAACTTCAAAGGCCGCTGGGGTTTCTCAAGCGGTGTGGATCATGCTGACTGGGTGTTTCTCGGCGGATTAGTACCGTCGGACAACGGCATGCCGGATTACAGGACGTTCCTCGTGCCGCGCGCCGACTTCGAGATCAACGATAACTGGCACACGGTCGGCCTCAAGGGCACCGGCAGCAAGGAAGTCCTGGTCAAGGATGCATTCGTGCCTGAGTATCGAACGCATCGCGCGCTCGACGGTTTCATGGGCACAAGTCCCGGCCTCAGCGTTAATCAAGCGCCGCTCTACAAACTGCCGTTCGGCCAGGTATTCGTCCGTGCCGTATCAACCGCGTCGATAGGCGCGCTTGAGGGCGCGCTCAATACGTTCCGCAGCTACGCGACGACGCGGGTCAGCAACAACGACGGCAGCAAGCCTGCCGACGATCCTTCGGCGGCACGTGCCGCCGCGGAAGCGGCAGTCGCGATCGACGAAATGAAGCTCGCGCTCCATCGCAACTTCGACGCGATGATGGATAGACTGAGTCGCGGCGAAGCGCTCGACGTTAATGATCGTATCCATTACCGCTATCAATCGGCCGATGTGGCGGGCCGCTGCGCAGAGCTGATCGATCCGATCTTTCATGCCTGCGGCGGGCAGGGAATCTACACCGACAATCCCGTCGGCCGGTTCTTCGTCGATATCCACGCGGCGCGGATGCATTACGCGAACAACGCCGACAAGTTCGGGCGCAACTACGGCGGCGTGCTGCTCGGCCTCGGCAACACGGACTTCTTTATATGAGCGGCGGCACGAGACCCGCGAATCCCGACGCGCGATGGGATCACGAATTCGACGTAGTCGTCGTCGGTTCGGGCGCGGGCGGCATGACCTCGGCAATCTGCGCGCACGATCTCGGGCAATCTACCGTGCTGATCGAAAAGAGCGATCAGTACGGCGGTACGACGGCGATCTCAGGCGGCGGCGTATGGGTGCCGTGCAATCATCTCCTCGAAGCCGCGGGCGGGAAGGATAGCGTTGACGAGGCGCTCACATATCTGCGGCAGGCGACGCGCGGCATGGTTGCCGAAGAGCGAATCCTCGCATACCTCGAGCAGGCGCCGCGGATGCTGCGCTATATCGAGGACAAGACGCATCTCAAGTATCGCACGATGTCGCACTACTCGGACTACTACCCGCAATTGAAGGGCAGCAAGCCGGGATACCGGACGCTCGATCCGCTGCCGTGCGATGCGGGTCAGCTCGGCGATGATTTCAAAGCGATGCGCCCGCCGCAGCCCGGCACGTTAATCGCGGGCCGCGTTGCGATGACGGCGGGCGAAGCTCACACCCTGTTAACAAAGGAATCGGGATGGATCGCGCTCTTCATGAAGCGCATGGCGAGCTACTGGCTCGATATCCCGTGGCGGTTTCGCAACAAGCGCGATCGACGAATGACGCTCGGCAGCGCGCTAATCGGTTCGCTGCGCCGCTCGATGATCGATCGCAACATCCCGCTGTGGCTCAACACGCCGCTGGAGTCACTTGTGACCGACAGCCGCGGCATCGTTGGCGTCGTCGCGAATCAGAACGGCAAGACGATTCGAATCGGGGCGCGGCGCGGCGTGATTCTCGCCGCAGGCGGCTTCGAGCACAACCAGTCGATGCGCGAGCAATACCTGCCGAAGCCGACACGCGCCGAGTGGACAGTGACGCCCGAGGCGAACACCGGCGACGCGATCCGCGCGGGCCAGAGCGTCGGCGCCAAAGTCGATCTGATGGATCACGCATGGTGGGCGCCAACGGTTTTTATCCACGGCCGCGAAAAGCGCCGCGCCTTGTTCGTCGAGCGCGCGCTGCCCGGATGCGTGATGGTCAATCGCAACGGCCGGCGCTTCGTCGATGAAGCCGCGCCCTACAGCGACATCGTGTATGCGATGTACGCCGACAACGAAAAGAGCGGCGCGAACCTTCCGGCGTGGCTCATCTTCGATGCCGAGTTCCGCCGCAAGTATCCTTGCGGGCCGTTGCTGCCCGGCATGGCGCGGCCCGACAAGTCGCTGCCATCGAGCTGGGTCGGCAGCGTTTTTTATCGGTCGGATTCGCTCGACGATCTCGCAAAGGAGATCGAAGTTGATAACGAGGGCCTGCTCGCCACGATCGACAAAATGAACGAATACGCGCGAACCGGCGATGACAAGGAGTTCGGCAAAGGTTCGAACACCTTCGATCGCTACTACGGTGACCTGAACGTGAAGCCCAATCCATGCCTTGCGCCGATTGCGAAGCCACCGTTCTACGCGATGCGAATCGACGCCGGCGACATCGGCACCAAGGGCGGCCTGCTCACTGACGAGTACGCGCGCGTGTTGCGCGAGGACGGTCAGCCGATTCCCGGGCTTTATGCGACCGGCAATACCTCCGCCGCTGTGATGGGTCCGAGCTACCCCGGCGCGGGCTCGACCCTTGGTCCGGCGATGACTTTCGGTTATATCGCGGCCCATCATCTGGCAGGAGTCTGACGATGCTCAAGGATCGGGTGTGTCTGGTGACCGGCGCCAGTATCGGCGTCGGCAAGGGGATCGCGATCGCCCTGGGTGCCGCTGGCGCGACGGTCTACGTGACTGGCCGCAGCGCGAAGAAAGGCGACAACCCATTCGGCGGGACGGTCTTCGCGACCGCAGAAGAAGTTACAAAGCGCGGGGGCAAAGGTGTCGCGGTCGTATGCGACCACAGCAGCGACGATCAGACGCGCTCGCTGGTCGAAAGAATCGAGAAGGAATCAGGCCGGCTCGATATCCTCGTCAACAACGCGACGGCGATTCCTGACGGCCTCACGGAGAGCGGGCCGTTCTGGAAAAAGCCGCTCGGGTTCACCCGCCTGCTCGATGTCGGACTGCGCTCGTACTACACGACGACCTGGTTCGCCGCGCCGATGCTCGCGAAGCAGGGCGGGCTTATCTTCAACTCGTCGTCGCCGGGCGCCAAAGCCTACGTCCACGGTCCTGCCTACGGCGCCGCCAAGGCCGGAGTTGACAAGATGTCACACGACATGGCCCATGACTTCAAGCCCTTCGATGTGGCGGTGATCTCGGTTTGGCTGGGCCTCGTGAAGACCGAAAAAGTTTTGATGATCGACGAGAACAAGTCGAAATACGGGCCGATGCTCGCGATCGCGGAATCGGCTGAGTTCGGCGGACGCATCATCGATGCGATTTACAACGACCCGAAGCGCATGGAGCTCACGGGCCAGACGTTCTATTCAGCCGAGCTCGCCGAGCGCTACGGCGTCAAGGATATCGACGGCAGCCAGCCGCCGTCCGGACGAATGGCGCTCGGCTCACCCACCGAATTTTCTTCAATCGTTATCGAGTGAGGAAGCAGCCACGGCGAGCCACGAATCTGACACGGCGATGTTCGGCAGCGGAGCTGGAGCGACTCCAATCTACGCGCCGACCCGCGTCGATCGCGACGGCGCGTCCAGGTGGGACGACGAATGCGATCTGCTCGTGGTCGGATTCGGCGCCGCCGGCGCGGCTGCTGCGATCGAAGGGGCTCATGCCGGCGCCGACGTGATCGTCACCGATCGTTTCGACGGCGGCGGCGCGAGCGCCAAGAGCGGCGGCGTTGTTTATTGCGGCGGTGGCACCCGTCATCAGAAGACGGCCGGCTACAACGACACCCCAGCAGCGATGTTCGACTACCTGAGCAAGGAAGTCGGCGACGCTGTCAGCGCAGATACGCTGCGTGATTTCTGCGATCACAGCGTCGAGATGCTCGAGTGGCTCGAGGCCCAGGGCGTCGAGTTCGACTCCACGGTTCCGCTGCACAAAACATCATATCCAGCGGATGGCTACTACCTTTATTTTTCGGGCAACGAAGCGGTGAAGGAATATGCCGGGAGCGCGCCGCCGGCGCCGCGAGGGCATCGCGTCAAAGGCTCGGGACTTTCGGGCGCGAATCTGTTTGGCGCACTGCGCAAAAGCGTCGGTGCGTCTGGCGCGCGCGTGATGACCGAGACCACGGCGCGGCGACTGATCGTCGATAGCGATGGCGCAGTCATTGGTGTCGAACTGTGGCATTTGCCGCAAGGGAGCCGCGCAGCGCGCCAGCATCAGCGCCTGAATCGATGGGTCGAGCGAACGTCGTATGCGTCGGCGGGGATTTCCGACATGTTTCGCCGTCGCGCACTGGCGGTTGAACTTGCCGCGGCGCGGCCGATTCGCGTCCACGCGCGACGCGGCGTGGTGCTCAGCACGGGAGGCTTTATCTACAATCGCGAGATGTTGAAGCGGCATGCGCCCAAGTATCTGCGCAACTTCCGGCTTGGCACTTCAGGATGCGACGGCAGCGGTATTCGCCTCGGCCAATCCGTCGGCGGTGAATGCGCGCGGCTGGAACGCGTTTCGGCCTGGCGATTCATCAATCCGCCTTTGGCGTGGGCGCGCGGCATGATCGTCGATACGACGGGGCGGCGCTTCTGCAACGAGGAAGTTTACGGCGCCAGGCTCGGCCTCGAGATGTGCGAGCATCATGACGGCAACGCCTGGCTAGTGATCGATTCCACGATTCGCCGCGACGCTGTGCGAGAAGCGCTCTTCGGCGGCCTGTGGGGATTTCAGAGTGTGCCGGCTATCATGCTGACCTTTGCGGGCGCGAAGCGCGGACGTTCGATCGACGACCTCGCGCGTCGCATGAGAGCCGATCCCGTGGCGCTGCGCGCGAGCTGGGAGAGTTACAATCGCGCTGCCGCAAACGGCGCAGATCCGCTCGGTAAGTCGCGCGATCTCCTCGCAGCGCTCGACGCGATGCCGCTCTGCGCGCTCGATATCTCCGTGGACAAACAGGTGTTTCCGTGCGCCGCGATCACGCTCGGCGGCCTCGTTGTCGATGAAGCGACGGGCAATGTGAAACGCGCGGATGGCAGCGCGATCGCAGGGCTTTATGCCGCAGGCCGCGCCGCGGTCGGTGTCGCGTCGAACAACTATGTCAGCGGCCTCGCGCTCGCGGATTGTATCTGGTCGGGTCGCCGCGTCGGTCGATCCGCCACGGTGAACCTGGCGAGTCAAACACGCCGCGCGGAGGCGACCGCCTGATCGTCGAGAGAGTTATGGGACGAGTGCAAGGAAAAATTGTGATCGTGACCGGCGGCGCCAGCGGGATGGGCAAGGAAGACGCCTTTGTGCTCGCCCGCGAAGGCGCGCGCGTCGTTATCACCGATCTCAACGAAGAAGGCGGTCACGCCGTCGCGCATGAGATTGGCGACGCCGCAATATTTGTGCGCCACGACGTCACGCGGAACGACGACTGGCAGCGAGTCATGGCGGCGGCGCGCGATCGATTCGGCCGAATCGACGGCCTGGTCAACAATGCGGGCGTGCTCGAAATGGGATCGATCGAAGACGCGACGCTCGAGCAGTGGCAGAAACTGCATCGCATCAATGCCGACGGATTCTTTCTCGGCTGCAAGCACGCGGTCGCGGCGATGAAATCAACCGACGGCGGTTCGATCGTTAACATGTCGTCAGTCGCGGTCGATGGGCTGCCGTTCGCGGTCGCGTACAGCGCCTCAAAGGGCTCCGTGACCTCGCTGACCCGCAGTGTTGCGGTGCATTGCCGAAGCGCCGGCTATCGCATCCGTTGCAACTCGATTCATCCCGACGGCGTGCTGACGCCGATGACGCTGCCGCTGCTCGGCGATCCCGATCCCCTGACTGTCAGCTACGATGCCGATCCGACCTCGCGATTTTGTCTCACCAGCGACGTGGCGAACCTGGTGCTCTATTTGATTTCCGATGAATCGCGATTCGTCAACGGGGCGCAGTTGCGGATCACCAACGCATACTGATACGGCGGTTTCGTGGAGTCAGAGTTTCACGCGCTACAGGTGCGCGAAGTCATTGCGGAGACAGCGGACTCGAAGTCGCTCGTTTTCGGAATCCCATCCGAGCTCGCCCGCGAGTTTGGTTATCGTTGCGGACAATTCCTGACCGTTCGAATCCCCATCGGCGGCAGGCATTTGCTGCGATGCTATTCGCTTGCGAGCTCTCCGCTAATCGACGAGCCTCTGCGCGTAACCGTAAAGCGCGTGAAGGACGGCCGCATCTCAAACTGGATCTGCGACAACGTCAAGGCCGGCGACACGATCGAGGTTAAAGCTCCGGCGGGTCACTTCACCCTGCGCTCGCTCGACGGCGACTTCCTGATGTTCGCGGGCGGCAGCGGTATCACGCCAGTATTTTCGATTATCAAGTCGGTATTGGTCGCGGGATCTGGCCGGCTCTTCTTCGTTTACGCCAATCGCGATGAGAATTCGGTGATCTTTCGCGATGAGCTCAATGCCCTCGCGCGCGCGCATCCGGCGCGGCTGCAAATCGTTCATTGGCTCGACTCGGTGCAGGGCCTGCCGACGACAGCACAGCTCGCGGAGCTGTCGCGTCCCTGGGCAACCGCTGAGATCTTCATCTGCGGTCCCGAGGCTTTCATGAGTGCCACGGCTGAGGCGCTGCGGAGTCTCGAAGTTCCATCCGCGCAGGTTCATATCGAGCGCTACGTATCGCTGCCGGACGAAGAAGATGCGGCGCCTGTCACTATCGAAGAAGGGCAGGGCGAGATTCGTCTCGAGGTGGAGCTCGACGGTCAGCATCACGATCTCACGTGCGGTGCGAACGAGCCGCTCCTCGATGCGATGCTGCGAGCCGGGCTCAGGGCCCCTTATTCATGCCGGCAAGGCGCCTGCGCGACCTGCATGTGCACGCTGGAGGCCGGCGAAGTTCACCTGCGCCGCAACCAGGTGCTGGACAAGAACGATCTGGCGCAGCGCTGGATCCTCGCCTGCCAGGCGATTGCCGACACACCGTCGGTAAAGGTGCGATTCCCAGACTGATTTTTCCGCCGGCTCAGTCGATTCTGAGCTTCGCAATGATGCCCGAGTGATCGGTCGGCCACACGCCGGACGAGGTGCGCACCGAAGGATCGTTAAGGACCAGCTCGGCGGAAATCGGCGTGATCTCGCCGCGCGTTAGGACGACGTCTATTCGCCGATTCAAAGTCGAGACGGCGTTACGCAAATCGCGCGCGTGGCAACAAGTATTGCCAAGGTCGTCAGGATTGAGTGACGCCCACGCGTCATTGAACCCCGCCTCGATCATTGCCGGATAGGCGTCGCTATAGTCCTCGATTTTGGGATCGCGATTGGCGTTGGAGTTCAGATCGCCGACGAAGATTAACGGCATAACAGTGGTCGAGGCGGGGCCTGCGATCAGCTCACGGGTCTGCGCCAGTTGAACATCATGGTCGAGCGATTCGACGTGGCATTCGATGAGACGAAATTTTTTACCGGCGAGATTCCAGTCCACCGCGATCCAGCTTCGCGGCGAGGTCAAGGTCCCGGTCACCGGGCTTGTGGTTTGAAAATTGGTGGTGAAGTCTCCGCCGGTAATGTCGTACGGGTAGAGGCGACCGGCTGACTCCGCGCGCATAAGTACCGCGTGGCGATCCTCGATCCGCGCGAATGTGCCGCTCGGGTCCATCGGCGCCATCTGATCGAGATCCTTGCGTATCGCGACGGGAATGTACGGCGTCCCCCCTCGATGCAGAGCCGCGAGGATCAGCTCGAGAAAATCGTACTCGACGCGCATCTCGCCCGGCATCCCGCTTGACCAGCGCGCCGCTTCCTGGAGCGCCAGGATATCCGGTTTCGCTGTTGCGACGGCATGAGCGATGCGCGCGGCGCGGCCCGGGAAGTCGCTGGCCACGACTTCCTTCCACGTCTCGCCGAGCGCGGTGACGAGTTCCATCAGATCTTTCGAGTTGTACGCGCGCTCCAGGTCGGTCCCGAAATAGACGTTCAGCGTCATTACCCGAAGATCGCGATCGGTCGAAGCCATCGTCACAACTTTGCAGGCGTCATTCGCCCTTGAATTTGGCCGGACGCTTTTCGAGGAAAGCGCGCACGCCTTCGGCGAAGTCGGCGGTCGAGCCCGCCTTGCGCTGCATCTGGCGCTCCAAGTTTAGCTGCTCTTCGTAGGTATTATCTACACTCTGCCAATAGAGTTTCCGAATGAGGCCCAGCGCGACGGTCGGGCCATTCGCCATCTCGAGCGCGAGCTCTTTGGCCTTCGGGATCAGGTCAGCGTCCTCGACGACGCGCGTCACGAGGCCCCATTCGAGCGCCTTCTCCGCGGGCAGCCGCTCCGCGAGTATCGAGAGCTCCATCGCGCGGGCCTTGCCGATAAGCCGCGGCAGGATGTAGGTCGAGCCGCCGTCGGGCACGAGCCCGATGCGCCGGAAGGCCTGCAAAAAGTACGATGAGCGCCCACAGATCACGAGATCGCCCATCAGCGCGAAGCTCATGCCGACGCCGGCCGCCGCGCCGTTGACCGCGGTGATGAACGGGATCGGCAGTTCGCGCAGCCGCCGCAGGAACGGATGGTATTGCGTTTCCAGAACCGAGCCCGCATCGCGCGAGCCACTCGGGCCGCCGGAGGTTGGTTGCAGATTCGCGCCGGCACAGAAGCCGCGTCCCGCGCCCGTCATCAAGAGGCATCGCACGCCGTTTTTCGGATTCTCAACTTCGTCGAGCGCCTTTGAGAGCCCGGTCAGCATCTCGGCCGACACGGCGTTCATCACTTCAGGATGGTTGAGCGTGAGCAACGCGAGGTTGCCTTCGATGTCGAGTTTTGCGCGTTCGAACTCCATTGATTTCACCTTAGTCCGGCCCGACGCCTGCGACGCTGGGGATTCCGGTGCCTGCGAGCAGACCGCCGTCAGCCACGATCGTTGTGCCATTTACGTATGAAGACTCATCCGATGCAAGGAACAGGACCACGTTCGCGATTTCGACCGGCTCGCCGTAGCGACCCATCGGGATTGCCTGCTCGGTCGCCTGCGCCAGCTTCGGATTCGCCTGCCGCACCTTGATGATCGGCGGCGTTGCGATCGCGCCGGGACACACCGCGTTGCAGCGGATGCCCTTGCGCGCGTTTTCGATCGCGGTCGCGCGCGTCAGGTTGATCACGCCCGCCTTGATCGCGTTGTATGCGCCGAGGCCATAGTCCGCCGCGATACCTGACACCGAGCCGGTGTTGATGATCACGCCCTTGCGCCGCGGAATCATCACCTCGAGCGCGCATCGCGTTGCGTAAAAGTATGCGGTCAAACCGACCTCGACGCTCTTGCGCCATTGCTCGAGCGTCATCTCGCTGAGCTTGCCGGTGTAGAGGCGGATCGCGTTGTTGTGCAGGATGTCGAGCTGGCCGAACTTCTCAGTCGCAAACTTGATCATGCCTTCGGTGTCCGCGGGATTGCCGATGTTCGCGCGCAGCGACTCGGCCGTTCCGCCCGCCGCGCGAATCTCGCCGGCGACGCGCGTCGCGCCTTCCTCGTTGAGATCGACGACGACAATCGCGGCGCCCTCGGCCGCGAGCCGCTTGGCCGTGGCCTCGCCGATACCCGAGCCGGAGCCTGTTATCACGGCAACTCTGTCTTTGAGTCTCATCATCACACCTCGCGCTGTTATTAACGCTTCGACGCCGATCTGTGCAAAGCTTTCGCGCGTCATTTCATCGGGCGGTTTAATCAATGAACAAATCCCTAATCGAACTGGCTGCCGGCCTCGCGCCGATGCTTCGCGAAAATTCGAACGAAGGAACGCGGCTGCGGCGGATGCCCGACGCGACATGGCGGGCGCTGCTCGATGCGAAGCTGCTGCGCGGTCTTCAGCCGTCGCGATGGGGCGGGCTCGAAGCAAATCCTGCTGACTTCTTCGCCGCGATCGCGGAAGTCGCTCGCGCAGATGGCGCCGCAGGATGGGTCGCCGGCATTATCGGTGTGCATCCGTGGCAGCTCGCGCTTTTTCCCGACGAGACTCAGCGCGAAGTGTGGGGCACCGATCCCACCGTCATGCACTCGTCGTCATACGCGCCCACCGGCAAGGCCGAGAAAGTCAGCGGCGGCTACAAGCTTCGCGGCAGATGGTCGTTCTCGAGCGGATGCGATCACTGTCAATGGGTGAACCTGGGCGCGATCGCGGGCGGCGTCGAAATCGAAGGCGCGCAGGTTCCCGATCTCAAGTCGTTCATGATTCCGCGGCGCGACTACAAGATCGACGACAACTGGCACGTCGCCGGCCTCTGCGGCACCGGCAGCAAGGATATCGTCGTCGACGATGCGTTCGTGCCGGAGCATCGCACGCAATCGCATTGGGATTACACGCTCGCACGCGAGCTGCCGGGATGGAAAGTTAACCCCGCGCCGCTCTACCGCATGCCATTCGCGATCATTTTCAACTACGCGCTCGTCGCCGCCGTGCTCGGCGCATCGCGCGGATTTCTCGAGCTATGGACGGAGGCGAGCAAAACGCGCAAAGCCGGCATGGGCGGCAACTCGGCCGAGGATCCATACATCCAGAAGATGCTGAGCGAAGCGGCGTATGTGATCGACGCGGGGTTCCTCGTGATGCGCCACGATCTCGACGTGATGATCGATGCGGTGGGGCGCGAGGAGAATGTGCCGCTCGTGCGGCGCGCCGCAGTCAGGTACAACGCGTGCCGTTCGGCGCAGCTCGCATCGCATGCGATCGATCAGCTCTTCGAATCGAGCAGCGGACGCGCGATCTTTCTAGACAATCCGCTCCAGCGCCGCTACCAGGACATCAAGGCGATGATGGGGCATGCGTACCTGAACGCCGATCAGCCCGCGAGGATGCATGGCGCACTCGCACTCGGCCAGCACGTGCTGAACGCGATGCTCTAGTCACGGCCAACATTGGTTCTTGTGCTTCGCCGCGACAGCAACGATCCTATGTTGATCAGTTCGACCGAAGGAGAGACCCCATGATCACGGTTCATCATCTGAATGATTCACGCTCGCAGCGAATCCTCTGGCTGCTCGAAGAACTCGGCGTGCCCTACGAAATCAAGAAGTACGCACGCGACGCGGAGACGCGGCTCGCGCCGCCGGAGCTCAAGCAGATTCATCCGCTCGGCAAATCGCCGGTGATCACCGACAACGGCCGCACGATTATCGAGTCGGGCGCGATCGTCGATTACATCATTCGCCATCACGGCGGCGGCCGCCTGCAGCCCGCGGCGAACACTCCCGCGTACGACGAATATCAGCAGTGGCTGCACTATTCGGAAGGCTCCGCGATGCTGCCTCTCATGCTGAATCTCTACGTCTCGCGCCTCGGCGATGCCGGCGCGCCGCTCAGGCCGCGAATCGAGAGCGAGATCGCAAACCATCTCGGTTACATCGACAAGTCGCTCGCGGGCAAGCAGTTCCTGGTCGGCGACAGCCTGACCGGCGCCGACATCGAGATGAGCTTCGTCGGCGAAGTAGCAGGCGCCTTCGGCGTCCGCGCGTCGTATCCAAATTTGGACGCGTGGACAAAGCGCCTCCACGAGCGCCCCGCCTACAAGAAAGCGCTAGAGAAAGGCGGCGCGTATAGTTTCGGAAACTGAATTTCAGACTGAAATTGAAATTGACCAGCCCGGCCGCATCCTGACCAACAGAAGCTGTCGGCCATGGTGCGGCGGGCAACCGTCTCATCCCTGAGCGAAGCGAGCGGCTTCTTGCGTCATGGTGAGCGAAGTGAGCAAACGCGAACGCAGTCGAATCCATCTCGGACAGCGCCGCGTCAAGTGGCGCCGGTACCGGTTCCGTGATCCATGTCGCCGCACAATGGCAATGCCCGCATCGTTCAAAACGCAGCCGTCGATAGGCGGCGACGTTCTGTTGACTTTGCTATTTCCTTCCAGATCGCGTTTTCGATCTCGCGCGCCTCGTTCCCAGATTGCGATTCGATTTGAGTATGTAGTTCGATCAACGCCGCGCGCAGTGCGCAGTTGTTATCTTCGAGCGCTGAGACTCGGTAGTCGGTGTCCGAGCTGCTTGCTAACTGCTTGAGGCGATCGCTCAGCGCTTTGTCACTCACGACAGGCGCGGCTTTGCGGAAGAGGTCACGCATGGCCTGGTTTTCTTCGAGGCGGCGGCTCGCGCCACGGTCCCATTCGTCGGCTGCGATCACCAGCAGCGTTGCGATCATACCGACTGTGCCCTGGTGATAGGTCGGGCTGATCGCGGGCAGCACGCGCATCATCAGGTCGGCGGCCACAGTCTGAAATACAACTGGAATATTCGGTCTCACTTCAGATGCCCCATCAGTTCGAGTGCGGCGCGATCCTGCAGGTTCATCAGCGACCACGCGCTGAGCACCAGGATCGGATCCTTGTTCGAGCCGGTTTCCCAGGCGTGCGCGCTCGACACCCAGATGCCTTGGCCTTTGACCGCGGCAAACAGCTCCCACCAATGAATCGCGGCGGGGTCGGCTTTCAGGCCACTGGCTTTTTCCCAGATCGCGATCGCCTGCTCGCGCGGAACGAGGCCGCCGCGGCGATCGTCGCCGCCCCAACACCATGCGCGGTTGAGACTCCATCCGAGGTCTTCGAGCGGGTCGCCGAGATGAGACATCTCCCAATCGAGGATGCCGCGGATGTCCCCCTCCTCGTCGTAGAGAAAGTTGCCTGTGCGGTAGTCGCCGTGAACGACGCATACCTTCTGCGCGGGCGGCGGCGGATTGCGGCGCATCCAGCGAATCGCGGCACGCATCGTAGGCTGAGGAATCAGCTCGTCGGAATCGAGCACGCCTTCCCAGTAGCCGAGTTCGCGCTGCCAGCAGTCCTCCGGCTTCACGGCTTCCATCGTGCCGATGAGGCCGAGCTTTGCCGGATCGTGACGCGTGATTGCACCGAGAATAGACCACTTCTGCTCGGCCATCTTCTGATGATGAGCCGCGTAGGGCTCCATGAAGATGCGCGCGGGCGCGGTCTGGAAGCCAGTCATCTCGACGCTGATAAAAAACGGGCTGCCGAGGTGACTCGGATCGTCTTCGAGCCACAGAACTTCTGGAACCGGAACCTCGGTGCCGAAAAATGCCTTGTATGCGGCGAACTCGACCTTGCGATCGGTGTCGATCAGGCTCGCGGCCGGATCGCGGCGCAGGATGAGCCGCCGCTCGCGGGCCGTTCCACCTTCGCTGTAGCCGAGCCGAAAGCGATAGGTCTGCCGCGATGCGCCGCCGGAGATCTGCTCGAGCTGATCGACCCGCACCTGGGCCGCGCCAGGGATTTTCTTTTCTACGTACTGAGCAAGCTGCTCTTCAAGTGACGACATCTCTGGATGTTGACTACCTGCTTTCTTGAAATCATCTAGCGGTTAAGCTCCGGGATGACGTGTTTGCCGATGAGCTCCATGCTGCGCATTATCTTGGCATGTTCGAGGCCGCCGAACTGCACCCAGGTCAGCATCTGATCGACTCCCATGTCGCGGTAGATGCGGAACAGCTTGATCAGATCGTCGGGAGTTCCGACCGCGATAATACCGTCGCGGATACGCTGGTTAACATCGCCCGCGACTCCCGCCGCGCCGGTTCGCGAATCGGCCGCCGGCTGCTGGGTCAGATACTTGTATGACTCCGCCTTGCGCTCGCGGCCTTTCTCGGCCCACGGCAGGAACAGCTCCGCGGCAAGCTGCGCAACGGTTTCGAGCGGACCCTCGACATCGCGGATCGCCTGCTCTCGGGTCTCGGCGCAGTAGGTCTGGATCAGCACCGCTGACTGATTGTTGACGAAGGCTCCCACCGGCTTCGCGTCGCGCACCGCTTCCTTGTAGCCCTTGATACGCGGGGCGAGATCTTCGGGCGCGCCCGTGACGAAGCCGAGCATGCCGAGGCCGCGCTCGCCCGCGAGCGTGAAAGTGGCGGGGTTGGTGCCCGCGAGCCACATCGGAGGATGCGGTTTCTGAATCGGCTTCGGCACGACGTAGCTGGGCGGAATCTTGTAGAACTTGCCGTTGAACTCGACCGGCTCGTCCTTCCAGCTTCGCACCAGAATTTCGACCGCCTCCGACCACATCGCCTGCGTGTCGTCCGGGTTCACTTCGAAGCCGTCAAGCTCCTGCAGCGTGACTGCGCGGCCGGTGCCGAGCTCGACGCGGCCTCCGGTCAGGATATCGAGCACGGCTGCACGCTCCGCCACGCGCAGCGCGTGATTGAAGTTGCGCGGCAGCAGCGCGATTCCGTGGCCGATGCGAATCTTCGAAGTGCGCTGGCTGAGCGCGCCGAAGAGAATCTCGGGCGCCGAGCAATGCGACCATTGCGGCAGCAGATGATGCTCAACCGCCCAGACGTAGCCCCAGCCGAGCCGGTCTGCGAGCACGACCTGGTCGATCACTTCGCCATAGGTGCGAGCTTCGATTCCGGGTGTCCACGGTTTCGGAATCTGAACTTCATATAGCAATCCAAGTTTCATCTTGTGCTCCATCAAGCGCGATCACATCGCGCGCAAGCGATCGAGGATGCCCTCGTCGAAGGTCTCGGGGGGCAGCATCTCGGGACCGATGAAAGTAGCGGCCGCGGGATCGAGAAGATTGTTGCGTGCGCGTTCCTCGCGAACCTTGAGGCGCCGCTCGCGCGCATGTGGCCCGAACTCGGCGTACAGAATCGATAATTGCGACGCAGTCATGCGCAGGCGTCGCATCCGCTCGCGGCGTTCTTCGGCGTAGGGACGAAAGGTTGCGGGCGACCAGTCGCGATTTTCGAGCATAAGGTCGCGCACGATGCGCACGTCGCGATAAGTGATCGAGAGCCCCTGGCCGATGATCGGATCGTTGTGACCCGCGGCGTCGCCGATCAGAACCACGCCGGGCGCATAGGGTTCGTCGGTCCAGGTATCTTCGTTGCCGTAAGAATTACACGGCCCGGCAGGAGTCGAGTTTGCGAGGTATTCGCTGCCCGGCACGGACGTGAGGCGAAACGCGTCGAGGAAATGCGACTGGTTGTCAGCACCGGCAAAGCGGCGCTTGTCGTCGATGCCGTAGCAAATATATAGCCGCACGCGACTCAGAGACTGCGGGAAGGCGAGAAAGTTGACGCTGCCTTCGGTGCCGAAGATTTGCAGATCCGCGGGCCAGCCATTCGTGTCGTCCACCAGCATCCCGGCCATCAGGTGATGCATGGGATCGCGATGCAGCTCAATACCGGCACGTGCCCGCACGACGGAGTTGCGGCCGTCGGCCCCAATTACTATGCGCGGCTTGAATGTTCGTTCGGCGCCGTCGTGATGAAATCGGACTGTCGGTGAGGCTTCGAGCGTCAACTCGAAGTCATTGATGCCGCGAAGCAGTTCGACTCCGGCGGCGATCGCCTCAGCGTTCAGCAGATCGCACATCACGGGATGCCGCATGCATAGCGGCGGCTTGAAGCCCGCGTTCTCGAACGCGGTCATGTCGAGCTTCTGCGCTTCGGCTTCGCCCGGCGTGACGTCATCGCCATATGGAATATGCCGCGCCAGATGATGCCCGCCGGCCTTGAGTAGCGTGTCGTAGAGACCCAGCTTCTGAGTCTCGGCGACGCCCCACGGCGCGATCCACTCGCCGCGCACGAGGTCTTTGTGCGCTAGAGTCTTCTCAAGGATCGCCGTCGCGATTCCGGCCTGTGCGAGCGCGATCGCAAGCGCGCTGCCGCCGATTCCACCGCCGAACACAACGACGTCGGGATTCTCGTGCTTCTGCATCGACGCCATGTAACTAGCGAAGCGGCCGGAAGAAGGCGCGGATATCTTCGACCAGCGCTTCGGGCTCTTCCATGTGTGCGAAATGGCCGCCGCGCTCAAAGCGCGTCCAGCGCTTCAGATTGTAGTAGCCATCGGCCCACTTGCGCGGCATCAGGACGACCTCTTTCGGCAGCACGGCGATTCCGGTCGGGGCTTCGATCGTCGGATGACGATCGTGCGACGGCTTCCACAAATTGTGAACGGCTTCGTAGTAAAAGCGCGCCGAGGTCCCGTAGCTCTCGGTCGCCCAGTAGATCGTCATCGTCGTGAGCAGCTCATCCTTGGTGAAGCGCTTCTCGACCTTGCCGTCGCAATCGCTCCAGGCGCATCGCTTCTCGAGAATCCACGCGCAGAGGCCCGCGGGCGAATCGTTCAGCGCGTATGCGATCGTCTGCGGACGCGTGGTCTGAATCGCGGAGTAGCCGCTGCCCTCCTGGAAGAAGGCGAGTGAGCGCTCGAAGAATCCCTTCTCATCGGGTCCGTACTGATCGGGGCCTGGGAATTTCGCGCCCCACAGATTCAGATCGATCGCCATGTTCATGTGCACGCCAATCAATTTGTCAGCGTGCTTATGCCCGAGCTGATGCGTGATGATCGAGCCCCAGTCTCCGCCCTGCGCGGCGAACTTGCCGTAGCCGAGGACGTCCTGCATGAGAGTCACCCACATATCCGCGGTGCGCCAATAATTGATGCCGGGCGTCGTCAGCGGCGTGGAGAATCCGTAGCCGGGGAGCGAAGGCACGACCACATCGAATGCGTCCGCAGGATCGCCGCCGTGCGAGGCCGGATCGGTGAGCGGGCGGATGACCTTGTTGATGTCCCAGAAGGTCCACGGCCAGCCGTGCGTGACAATGAGCGGAATCGGCTTCGGGCCTTTTCCTTTCTCATGGATGAAGTGGATCGGAACGCCTTCGATCTCAGTTTTGAAGTTCGAGAACGAGTTGATCTGCCGCTCGACGGCGCGCCAGTCGTAGCGATCGATCCAGTACTGCACGAGCTCGCGCAGGTACTCGAGGTTGGTGCCGTAGCGCCAATCGTCGTTGGCGTAGTCGCGCGGCCATCGCGTGCGTTTGAGACGCGCGCGCAGGTCGTCGAGGGTTTCATCGGGAATATGAACCTTGAAGGGCTCTATCTTCATGCGCTGAGTCACCAACGACGCGGCAGGAATTATCTCGCGGGTGAGATGTGCCCGACTTATAAGAGCTTCGCCCCGACTTATCAAGAATTGAGGTTTGACGATCGTTGCCCGCTTGTGCGAAAGCCATAACAGCAAACGAATTCTATTCGCAGACGCGCGAGGACGATCATGAAGAGCACCGAACAGTTGTTAACTGAGCTTCTCGATCGCGAGGCCATCCGCGATCTGCCCGTACGCTATTGTGATTGCGTATGGCGCGGCGACATGGACGGACTCGTCGGCCTGTTCAGCGACAACGCGACTTTCATCTTCAAGGGCCGCGAGCGCGAGCAGACTACCACCGGGCACGACGCGCTCAAGAAGATGTACACTTCGGCGCTGGCCGACGCGACGCCGCGTCCCTACATCCATAACCACGTCGTTGAGCTGAAAGGATCCGGCAAGGCGAGCGGGCGATGCTACGTCGAGCTGCGCAGCATCTCGCGCGCGATGGAATGGATCGGATCGGGCTATTATGAAGACGAGTACGTGAAGGTCGGCGACAACTGGAAGTTCGGCTCGCGCCGCTTCGTGCCGGTGGGCTCGGTCAATCTTCGCGAGCCACGGCAGTGATCGCACGCGATTCGATTTCACCGCGCCGTGCGGCTTTGTTAAATTGGGAAATAGTCGACATGGTGTCGGTGATGAGTAGCGCGCCGCTGGACTCGCTTCAGCAGTTCTAATACGAATCTTCCGATGCCTGGAGGGTTGCGATGATTCACCGGCAACTGGGGCGCAGCGATCTTCGCGTCGCTGTGGTCGGACTCGGATGCATGGGTATGTCCGAGTTCTATGGCCCCGGCGATGACACAGAGTCGATGGCGACGATCGATCGCGCCCTGGAACTGGGTATCAACTTCTTCGACACCGCCGACGCATACGGACCCCATACAAACGAATTGCTGCTTGGACGCGCAGTCAAAGGCCGCCGCGACAAGTTCGTAATCGCTACCAAGTTCGCGATCGTGCGCGGTCCCGACCCGACCTCTCGCAGTATCAGCGGCAAGCCCGAATATGTCCGCCAGGCCTGCGAGGCGAGCCTCAAGCGGCTGGGCGTCGATCATGTCGACCTTTACTACCAGCATCGTGTCGATCCGAACACGCCGATCGAAGACACCGTCGGCGCGATGGCGCAGCTCGTCAAGGAAGGCAAGGTTCGCTACCTTGGACTGTCTGAGGCGGGACCGCAGAACCTGCGGCGCGCCTGCAAGGTTCATCCGATTGCGGCACTTCAGACTGAGTATTCGCTTTGGAGCCACGATCCCGAGGATGAAATCCTCGCGACTTGCCGCGAACTGGGAATCGGCTTCGTCGCATACAGTCCGCTTGGCCGCGGCTTCCTGACGGGACAGTTCAAGAAGTTCGAAGACCTCGCGCCCGACGACTATCGCCGCTTCTCGCCGCGCTTCATGGGCGACAATTTCGAAAAGAACCTGGAGCTCGTCGAGCGAATCAAGCAAATGGCCGCTGAAAAGCAATGTGCGCCGTCGCAGCTCGCGCTCGCATGGGTGCTTGCGCAGGGCGAGGACATCGTGACCATTCCGGGCACCAAGCGGCGCAAATATCTCGAAGAAAATGCCGGTGCCGTGGATATCAAGTTCACGGCCGCCGAACTCAAGAAGATCGATGAAATCGCGCCGCGCGGAATCGCGGCCGGTGAACGCTATCCTGAACAGATGATGCGCCTGCTGAGTGCCTGAGCGCCGCCACCGGGAGATCGACAATATGGGAGAGACGCGAGTTGCTGCTTTCGGAGCCGGATGCTTTTGGGGCATCGAAGATGCCTTTCACAAGCTGCCGGGCGTCATCGAGGCCGAGTCGGGATACATGGGCGGATGGGTAGACAATCCCACCTACCGCATGGTCTGTACCGACAAGACCGGGCATGCCGAAGTGGTGCGCGTCGAATACGATCCGGGCCGCGTGAGTTTCAAGGAGCTGCTCGATCTCTTCTGGACCATTCACGATCCGACAACACCGAATCGCCAAGGCGTCGATATCGGTACGCAGTATCGCTCAGTAATCTTCTATTATGATGAAGAGCAGCGCACGGTTGCTGAGGCCTCGAAGAAGCGTCTCGACGAAGCGCATATCTTCCGCCGCCCAATAGTCACTGAGATCAAGCCCGCGGCGACTTTCTATCGCGCCGAGGAATATCATCAACGCTACTATGAGAAAGCTGGGATGGCGGCGCATTGCGCGCTCCCCAACTTGGAAGTTGCGTCGTTCCTGCGCTCCAAGCAATAGCTAGTCGAGTTCCGTCAATTCTCAGAGGCGGACAGGCAAATGGAAAAGCATCATTATGAGTTTGAAAGGCAGCTCAACGCTGACCTTTCATGTCCTCCGCTCGCGGCGCGGCAGAAGCTCGACGCACTCAGGATCAAAGTCAGCCGCAATCAGTGGCTCTCGCTCGAGATGCACGAGCGGCGCGCGATCAACGACATGCCTGCGGACAGCGCCGCCGAGCGCGAGCACTTCGCCGAGTTCGTCCGCAGCGCAGTGAAGGCTCGCTCCGGCGAGCCGCCCTCGGAATTGTCCAAAGAGCAGCAAGTCGCGGCCGTGCCGACCGAGGACTTGCCCGCGATCCTGATCAATCGCGCCCGCGAGCTCGGCTTTCAGCTCGATGCGAGCGCCTGGCAGCGGCTCGACTACGATCAGCGCTACGCGCTCCTGAAGTTCGGCAGCGACGAGCGCCGCCGCCGGAAATTTGCTGCGGCACTCAAGGAATTTCTCGCGAATACCTGACTTTCCTGCAACGTCAAACTCTCCGGAACGTATTTGGTTCGTGGGTGGTTATATTGGAGGAGAGGTTTGCAATGCTTTCGAAGTCAGAGGCAAATCCGCGCCTTTCAGTTCTGAAAATAGTCCTTGGTCTGGGCGTTCTTTTCGGCCTCGTTGCCTATGATCAAGGCATGGCCTTCAATCCCATTGTCATCGATGTTCCTTCTGCGCAGGCTGCTACGACCACGCCGACCGATACGGCGGTCTTCTCCGGCGGATGCTTCTGGGGCGTCGATGCCGTCTTCAAGCACGTCAAGGGCGTCGAGCAGGTGACCTCGGGCTACTCGGGTGGCGCCGCCGATACCGCGCACTACGAAATCGTGAGCTCGGGGACGACCGGCCACGCCGAATCGGTGCAGGTGGTCTATGATCCGGCGCAGGTTTCCTACGATCAGCTGCTGAAAGTCTTCTTCAATGTCGCTCACGATCCGACCGAGCTGAATCGCCAGGGGCCTGACGAAGGTACGCAGTATCGATCGATGATTTTCTACAGCAACGATCAGCAGAAGAAGGAAGCGCAGCAATATATTTCGCAGGCGGATAAGAAAAATACTTTCGGCGCGCCGATAGTCACTGAAGTCGTGCCGCTAAAGCATTTCTATCCGGCCGAGGGATATCATCAGAACTACTTCGAGCTGCATCCGAAGAATCCATATATCGTTTTCAACGATTGGCCGAAGCTGAACGCGCTGCGCGACAAGTATCCTGAACTGTACAACTCGAATGTGCAGATCGCGGGCTCAGGCGCCACCACCGAGAATTGATTCGAGGAACGCTGCCGAGCGCAGCTTGCGATCGAGAATCGATGAAATAAAGCGCGCGAGCGCTGCCGCACCTTCGGCGCCCGATGCGGGCAGGTGCGGCGCGTCTGCGAGCGTGGCGTTCGCAAGGCGCGCGAGCGCATAGGCACTGAGCGCGCCCATCCTGATTGCGCCCTCGGGTATCGAGTTGCGGCATCGCGTACACACGATTCCGCCGCGCGCGAGCACGAAATACATCGCATCGCTTTCCGCCGTGACCGCTTCCGCACAGACGCGGCATCGCGCGAACTCGAGGCCGTAGCCCGCCCATCCCAGGATCTTCAATTCGAATGACTGCTTGAGCGATGCGCTTAGCGACATCGCTGCGAGCGTGCGCAGACCCGCTTCGAGTATGCGATACGCTTCGGCGGCTTCGCTTTCCTCGGTCGTGAGCGCATCTGACAGCTCGAGCATGTAGCTGCCGAGCGCGATTTTGCCGAGGTCGTCGTCGAGCACGTGCTGCGGCAGGTCCGCCGCTTCAGCCTTGGTGATGAAGACGAGCTGGCCGTGCGGGCGCCGCTTGAAATGCAGCATCACGTGCGAGAAGGGCTCGAGCTTGCGCTCGAAGCGATGGCGCGAGGCCTTCGCGCCCTTGGCGATTCCACTCAGCTTGCCGGCCTCGAGAGTGAGCAGCGTGACGATTCGATCCGAATCGGCATAGTCGCGCGCGCGGATCACGATTGCGGGCGTCGATTCCTCCGCCGGCATCGCAGCTCAGGCGCCGAGGCTCCGGCGCAGCATCGCCATCTGGATGTCGCGGACTTCGTTGCGCATCGCGTCGGCATTGGCGATTGTGCGCCCGCTTTCCGACGCTTCGCGGGTGACCTTTTCGAACTCGGCGACGATCCGCGCGATCTTGGCATTGACCTCGGTCAGCGCGCGCATCTTCTGCTCGTCGCTTTCCCAGTGGCCCTCGGCGTATTCGCGCAGCTCGCGGCTTTCGAAGAGCAGCTCCTGCGCCTTCTCCTCGTAGCCTTTGACGAGGCGCTTGATCGCTTCGATCACCTTCGGACGTTCCTCGGGATCCTTCCACAGCACGTGTTCGAGGAACATCACGTCGTCTTCAGTGACAGTATCGCGGCCGAGCAGCAGCGCGTGCGCACGCATCACGGCGAGCGAGTTCTTCCAGCGCCGATCCGACACGATGATCTGCTGCGAGCCGAGATGCTTGCGCAGGCCGGCGATCAGCTCCAGCACTACGCCGCTGATCGCGATTTCTTCAGCCGCTTGAATCAGCTCGGCCAGCTCGCCGAACGTGATCGTCGTGCGCGGAACATGCCCCTGCCCGCCGAGCATTCTCAGGAACCGGAATTCGTCGGCGATATAGTCCGCGATGAAGCGCAGCATGAAGCGATCGTAGAGCGCGGTCAGCTCGTCTTCGTCGGGCAACTCGTTGGAGGCACCGAACATCGTGAGCAGCGGCACGTCGACGCGCTCGCGCCCGTTGTGAAACACGCGCTCGTTGATGATCGTCAACAGCGCGTTGAGGATCGATGAGTTGGCCTTGAAGATCTCATCGAGGAACGCGATATGCGCCTCGGGCAGCTTGTGCGCCGTGACCCGCCGATAGTCATCTTCCTCTAGGCCCTTCAGGCTGACGGCGCCGAAAATTTCCTCAGGCGTGCTGAACTTCGTCAGCAACCACTGGAAGTACTGCGCGCCTTCGACGCGCCGGCACAGCTCGTCGGCGAGCATCGACTTCGCCGTGCCCGGCGGGCCGATGATCAGCACGTGACTGCGCGAGAGCAGCGCGACGAGCGCGCCGTCGATCATGTCCGCGCGCTCAAGGAATTGCCGGTTGAGTTCTTCGCGGATGCGAGCAAGCTTGGCTGTGGCCTCTGTCATATGCGGTCGCGATGCGCTTCCTCTCATGATCTACCAGACGCGGCCAAACGACATAAGCATCCGCGCTTGCCGCATAGCGTTCGGGGGCGATAGAAAGGTTCATCACCGTCCGCATCGTTGACCGGTGCCGCTTCTGACGGCGCCATTGAGCAGGAGAATCGCGATGGAAAAAGCGCTGGCCGGCGTGAAAGTCCTCGACTTGACCCAGTTCGAAGCGGGCACTTCGTGCACCGAGATGCTCGCGTGGCTCGGCGCCGACGTCATCAAAGTCGAGTCGCCGAAGATGGGCGAGCAGGGCAGATGGCTGCTCACGGAAAAGCAGGGCGTCGATTCGCACTACTTCATCCTGCTCAACGCCAACAAGCGCAGCGTCACGATCAACCTCAAGACTGACAAGGGCCGCGAGCTTTTTATCGAGTTGGTGAAGAAAGTCGATATCCTCGCGGAGAACTATTCGCTGGGCACGCTCGAGGGCCTCGGCCTCGGCTACGACAAGCTGCGCGAAATCAATCCGCGGCTCATCTACCTGACGATCAAAGGCTTCGGCACCTATGGGCCGTACAGCAAGTTCAAGAGCTTCGACATGATCGCGCAGGCGACGGGCGGCGCGATGACGCTGACTGGATTTCCGGGCTCGCCACCGCTCAAGCCGGGTCCGACGATCGGCGACACCGGAACAGGGATCCACGCCGCGACTGGAGTGCTCGCCGCATACATCCAGCGCGAGCGCACCGGGCACGGGCAGAAGGTCGAAGTCGCGATGCAGGAGTGCGTGCTCAATTTTGTGCGCGTTCCGATGATGGGCACCTACATCACGCACAAGCCTTCGCCGCGAGTGGGAAATCGCACCAGTGCCGGACCGGGTGACGTCTTCAAGTGCGCGCCCGGGGGAGACAATGACTACGTGTTTATTCTCTGCACCACGCCCGATATGTGGGAGAGCCTGTGCCGCGCGATGGGCAAGCCCGAGATGGCGGCCGACGATCGCTTCAAGGACCATCGCTCGCGCGCCGCCAATATCGACGCTCTCACCGAGGCGATCCACGAATGGACCATGCAACGCAGCAAGCACGAAGTGATGCGCATCCTGGGCGAGGCTGGCGTGCCGTGCGGAAAGGTGCTGGACAGCGTCGAGCTGCTGAACGACCCGCACATGAAAGAGCGCGGCATGATCGTGACGATCAACCATCCGGCGCGCGGCGAGTTCACGATGCCGGGATGTCCGATCAAGCTCGAGGACTCTCCCGTCGAGGTGAAGCCCGCGCCGCTGCACGGACAGCATACGACGGAAGTCCTCGGCGAGATGCTCGGGATGAGCGCACAGCAGTGCGAAGCGCTTCGCGGCGAAGGCGTGATCTAACCGCGCCGGCCATTCGTCGATGCCCACGTCCAGCGATCTCTTCGAATCGATCGAATACTTAAAGCGCGAGGGGCCGGCGCTCCTCGCGCGCTTTGCCAAATCGCATCGTGGCGCGGCGTATGCCGACCTGCGCTTTGAAGTCGTCTTCAACCGGTCCGCATCGGCAACCAACGGCGAGCCGCGCGACGCCAACGAAAGCGCGACCGCCGCGTATGCGATCTCGGTGCATGCCGAGCAAGGAGGCGTCGTGGGGCACGGCCAGACCGGTGGCGAAGTCGGCACTCTGGCGCGCTCGCCTACAAAGCTCGTTGCGGCGCTCAGGCGCGCGCTCGACGAGGCGCACGATCGCGCCCGATTCAGCGCGCGCGAGAAAGCCGCGCTCACGAAGAGCCTCGGCGCCAGCGCCGATTCGCTCATGCTGCGGGCCTCGCTGCCGCCCGCTCCGGTGCGCGACGAAGTCGAGGCGCATTACAAGCGCGATCCGCGGAGCCTCGATAGTGACGAACTTAAGCGGCTTGCGCTCGACGCTTCGCGCGCCGTCTCCGGACTCGGCAAGGAAATCGCTTTCAACGTCGCGGCCGCGATGACGGAGCTGCGCCACGAAATCTTTGTCAGCACGAGCGGCAGCCTGATCTCGCAGGCGACCGCGTTTGCGCAGGGCGATTGTTACGTCGTGGCGCAGAGCGGCGACGGCCACCAGGAAAGCTACGACACTATCGGTCAACAGCGCGGCTTCGAGAGTATCGCCGACGGATGGCGCGGCGAGCTGATGCCGAATCGCGATCTCATCGGCTTCTGCACCGAGCTCGCCACCGAAGCGCGCGAACTCGCTGCCGCACCTGCGCTCAAGGCGACTGACGGCGAAGTGGTGGTCGTGACGGATCCGCACTTCAACGCGCTCGCGGCGCACGAGATCGTCGGACATCCGTCGGAAGCAGATCGCGCGCTCAAGATGGAAGCGGCGTACGCGGGCCGAAGCTGGTTTCTGAAGTCGCTCGCGGAGAATCAGATCGGCCATCGCATCGGATCGCCGCTGCTGTCTGCCTGCTCCGATCCGACGCTCGACGGCTATGGGCACTATCGCTACGACCACGAGGGCACGCCCGGCCATCGCGTGATCAATATCGACCAGGGAATCTTCAACGGCTTTCTCAACTCGCGCGACACTGCCGCCGCGCTCGGCGCGGAGCCCAACGGCCACGCGCGGGCGTCCGAAGGATGGCACGTGCCGCTCATCCGGATGTCGAACACGTTCTTCATGCCTGGCGAGACGCCGCCCGACAAGATCATCGGTGAGGTCGAGCGCGGCTACTATGTCTGCGGACATCAGACACCGTCGATCGCCGAATCGCGCGAGAACTTCCGCATCTCGGCGCGCCGCGTTTACGAGATCGATCATGGCCGGCTTGGAAAGCTCTATCGCGCGGGCAGCGTGATCGCCGACTCGAAGAGCTTCTTCATGAACGTCGACGCGGTCGGCAACGATCTGCGGCTCATCGCGATCCCCAACTGCGGCAAGGGGCAGCCGATGCAGGTGAAGCGGATGTCGAACGGCGGGCCGACGCTG
The DNA here is from genome assembly GCA_035508495.1 of Candidatus Binataceae bacterium. NCBI lineage: Bacteria > Candidatus Binatota > Binatia (SeqCode) > Binatales (SeqCode) > Binataceae (SeqCode) > Binataceae bacterium (SeqCode). Next base: position 3,079 of record DATJMX010000036.1, on the reverse strand, counting down.
CGCTCGCGGGCGCGGCTCGGGGGCGGCTGATGCTCAAAGCGGCGGAACTGTCGCGCTTTGCGCGTGCAGCGGCGAAACTTCTCGCGCGTGACAGCGAGTTGCTCGAATTCGAAATTTATTGCTCGAGCGGCGAGCATCGAATCGCGCGGCTCAATTTCACCTCCGACATTCCGTGCCGCGGCGTCGAGGAATTCAAGTCGCTGCACGCCGACGGATGGCAGGTGCGGCTCGCGATGAAACGCGACGCGCACGAAATTGGCAGCGCCTTCGAAGCCGCCGACTTCAGCCTCGACGCGGTGCGCAAGGGACTGGCGCGCGCCAAGCGAGCGCTCGTTGTCGATCCACATTTTCCGGGATTTCCCCAGGAGCCGCGCCATCTCAAGCTGCCCGCCGGTGAGAAATCCGATCTCGCGCGCGTGAGCGATGCAGCGATCGCCAGTGCGGCATGGAGTGTCGTGCGCGGCGCGATCGATTCGTTCAAGCGCTCCGATGCCGCCAAGCGGGAGCATCCGGGACTCGTCATCGGCGGCGACGTTTCGGTGATTCGCGATCGTATCGCGATCGCGGCGTCGCACTTCGCAGATATCCGCACCGACGAGAGCGCGCACTTCAGTTCGTCGGTGACTGCGCTCATCGAATCGCTCGACGCGAAGGGCACGGCCAGCGCGCTGGGCTCGTCCGCTCAGGCGATGCATGCCTCGGCGGCGACGCTCGGACGCGACGCGGTGAAGCGCGCTCTCAGTCTCGCAAGCGGAACGCGGCCAGCCTCAGGCACTTACCGCGTTGTGCTCGGACCGCAGCCGATTGCCGAGATTCTCAACTACATGGTGATGGGTTCGGTCACGACGGGCGCGTTTCACGCCGCGAGTTCCGCCTACCATGGCCGCTTCGGCACGAGCGTGATGGATGAGCGGCTTAGCCTGTTCGACGATCCCGCGCATCGCGCGGGTGCAGCGCGCCGCCGTATCACGTGCGAAGGCCTGGCGGCGCAGCGCACGGATCTCATTCGCAACGGCAAGCTCATCGGCCTGCTCTCGACGGTTTACGATTCGCATCGCCTGCTGACTGACGAAGAACGCGCCGAGAAACTCGGCTCGGCCGGCGGCGATAAACTGCAATTCCCGGCACACAACGGCTATCGCCTCGGCGAGGGCGGAGGCCGTCGCTTCGACGGGCATCCTGGCACGGCGGGAACTAACGTCGTGATGCGGGCGCGCGGCGGCGTCGCCGAGGATGCGCTGCTGGCTGCGGTGCGCGACGGCATCTACATCGGTCGCGTCTGGTACACCTATCCAATCAACGGCCAGCGCGCGGGCGACTTCACCTGCACCGTGAGCGGGGACTCCTACCTGATTCGCAACGGCAAAATCGCCGACCCCGTCGCACCCAACAGCCTTCGCATCAACGCCAACATCGCGCAGGTCTTCAAACACCCGCTGGCAATCGGCTCCCGCTCTACGCCCGCAATAGTCTGGGGCTCGCCCGAGGCCTACTACGTGCCATCAATCGCACTCGACGCTATCGCACTCGCCGAAGTTGCGGCGAATCCCTGAGCGCAGACGGCCAGTCAAACCACGAAGGTCACAAAGGCACGAAGTCGGAAAAACCTTTAAGGGCGGCGCGAGCGCCGACCGTCTTCGTGCCCCCTGTGTCTTACCTTCGTGTCTTGGTGGTCATCTTCTGAATTTCGATAGTCGCGAAATCACACACGGCTGATGACCAGTTTCAGCGAGCCGTGAAACTCTGCTTGCGTGCGCAGGTGGCCGTTATTCACGTCCCAGGTGCCGTTATCGAGGTCGCGTGTAAGATCTCGCACCAACCGCTCTTCGATCGATGAATCGACGAAGCTCCATGCAGAGCATGCGCGCCGCGCGCCCGGGTCGAGCAAGCCTTCGGGGCGTCCGTAATACGCCTCCGCGAATCCGTCGGTACAGTTCAATGGGATCGGGACGCTCAGAATTTCCGCCCTGGCGCCGAGCGCCTCGACGATTGACGAGATAGGAGGAAAGCGGCGCGCTTCGACCGCGATCACTTCGGGTACGTATTCATTCAGCCAGAAGCGATTGAGCTCGTCGGGGTCGCCGGCCATGATCACGATCGGTCCGCGCGTGACGCGCCGCACTTCGCGGAGGCCCGCGCGCAGATCGGGCCACTGATGCACTGTGAACACTGCCATCGCCGCATCGAAGGAGCGATCGTCAAACGGCAGATGGTCCGCGAACGCATCGATCGCCGCAGACAGATGCGCGCCCCGCTGCGCGCGCATCGTCGCCGACGGCTCAACCGCGGTCACGACGCGATCGGCGGGTTCATACGAGCCGGCGCCCGCGCCGACGTTTAGAACCGTTCGCGAATCGCCCAGCGCTTCGCCGATCATCGCAGCGATCCGCGGCTCGGGCCGCCGATAGTGGCTGTAGCCCTGGCCGATTACGCCGTAGTTTGCATCGCCCGCGCTGCCATCGTGATGCCGCGTCATGTGAGCATTCTGTACGGAGACCGCGAACGAATCACCAGCAGCAGATTCAACAACCACGAAGGTCACAAAGTCACAAAGAAAAACACTAAAGGGCGGCGCGAGCGCCGCCTTTCTTAGTGCATTTGTGATCTTGGTGGTGATTCTTCGTTTTCTTCTTAAGGCGGCTTAGCTCAAAAATCCATCGGTAAATATCGCACCGCTGCGCACTTCGCGTCTTGTACCTTTCAAAATGATTAGCGCGTTTGACTTCATGTGAAAGCTATCCTACAGGAAGTAGAGCTTATCAAAAGGAAGCGGAGTGTCTGCCAGTGCTATTGGACAAATCGACGGCGCGCCACTTTGCGGCGAATCGCCGCCCGGGTCAATCGAAGGTCATAGCGTCGTTACTCTTGTTGGTCGGGTTGATCGCCCTGTCGATGCCGCGGCTTGCATTCGCGCAGGTGGCGGTTTCGAACGTGCTCGCGCCCGTTCCGCCGGGCAGCGCGCCGGGCGGCGAAATGTTTCTGCAAGCGACGGTAAGGGCGAGCGGGCTGAGGCCGGCGACCGTCAGTTTCTACCTGGCGGAAGGCAGCACGCACGGACCGGATGATATTTTAATGAGGT
>DATJMX010000035.1 GCA_035508495.1 Candidatus Binataceae bacterium | reverse complement strand
GCGTGACCGTCGGTGAGTTCGTGCCTGACGCGACGTTTTCCGTCCGTCGGTTTGACCATGACGATCCATTTGCCGCCACGATTGCGTATGGTGGGCATCGTTGTTGAGTGTGACAGAATTGTGACAAACGCGCGAGCTGCGACAGCGAAGAATCGACCGACAGTCAAAAGATGTAGGTAAATCCGTATCTTTCGCATTGCCCCGGCCGGGAGTCGAACCCGGACTTGAGGTTCCGGAGACCTCCGTGATGTCCTTTTCACTACCGGGGCGTGCTGAGACTCATGAGATATATCAGTCGCGATGGGGGGACAAGTAAGGCTGCTCGTTGATCCCGCCCTCGATCTGCGAAACGATCGCGCCATGCCATCGGAAAGCATTTCCAGCCGCGAGGAGTTGCGCGAGCAGTACAAGACTCCCGTCAACTTCAACGCTCGGGTCAGGCTGCACGGACGCTTCAGCACCAATCGCGGCGGGATGTTCCGCTTCGTCTTCGATCAGATGAAACTCCCTGCCGATGCGCGCGTCCTCGAACTCGGATCCGGCACGGCGCTTTTCTGGCGCGGCAACCAGGAGCGAATCCCTACCGGATGGCGCATCACGCTCTCTGATTATTCAGCCGGGATGCTCGACGACGTGCGGCGCACCGTCGCGTCGATCCCGCATCGGTTCACTTTCATGCAGATCGACGCGCAGTCGCTGCCTTTTCCAGATCGCTCCTTCGATGCAGTTATCGCCAACCACATGCTCTATCACGTGCCCGACATAGCGCGCGCGCTGAACGAGATTCGCCGCGTGCTCAAGCCGGGAAGCTGCTGTTATGCGGCAACGATGGGGCTCAACAACATGCGTGAATTCGACGAGCTGGCCCAGCGCTTCCTCGGCATCTCCACGAATCGCGCGGCGCGCCGGTTCGGCCTCGAAACCGGGCTCGAGCACATGCAGAAGGTTTTCCCGCACGTCGAAGTCCGCAAAATCGATGATGCTCTCAATGTCACCGAGGCGCAGCCGCTCATCGATTACATCGATTCGACGCGACTCGGTAAGCTCGCGAGCGAGGAGCAGAAGCGCGCATTCAAGGCATTCGCTGAGGCCGAAATTCGCGCGCACGGCGCGCTTCATTTCAAGAAGGACACCGGCGTTCTTATCGCCACGGCTTGATTGGCATGCCGAGCGGCGGGTTTTCGCATCTGTCACGATCAACTTCAGCTAGCGCGCTTTGACTCGCTAGTGGACTTCAATGTTGCCACGTGGTGTCGTTTCAGATTCCATATTTTCATGATTCTGATTGCCGCCGATGAACTGTTTCTTATTTCGTTGCAACCGCGCTTGAGCCAATATAATTACAATCGGTTGGAAAACTTGGCTTAAAGAAGGGTTCGACGTCCGGACAGTCATGACTCAATCAGAGACCGTAACTCTGCTTTTCAGCGACATCGTCAACTCGGCCGAGCATCTCGAGCGGGCCGGCGATGAGGCGGGGGAGCGGCTCTTCCATATTCAACATCGGCTGATGAGCGATGCGATCGAGGCCTCTGGCGGCAGGGAACTGCAATGGATGGGCGACGGCGTGCTCGCGTCGTTCGGCTCGACCGCGGACGCGGTGACCTGCGCGATGCGAATGCAGCAGGCGTCGCATAGCGCGCCGGAGGGGGCGAACTTTGCCCTGCGCGTCGGCCTTCACGTTGGTGAAGTGATTCGCCGTGAAGACGGATACTTCGGTACGACAATTGTGATCGCACGCCGGCTCTGCGACAAAGCGGACACCGGCCAGATCCTTTGCAGCCGCACGGTTGCGGAACTGCTCTCCGCGCGCAGCTCATTTGAGTTTCGCGACATCGGAAATCACATGCTCAAAGGAATCGCAGCGCCGGTCGGCGTGTGCGAGCTGATTTATGAGCTGACGAATCCGGCCGCGATGCTCAACCGGACGCCATTCGTCGGGCGCGAGCAGCAGATCAAATGGCTAGGTACGAAGCTCGACGATCTGATGAACGGACGCGGTGCGGTGACGATGCTGCGCGGCGAAGCCGGTATCGGCAAGACTCGCCTGCTCGAGGAGTTCAGCCAGATTGCCGCGACCAGCGGCGTCACCGTTTTGCGCGGCGCCTGCTACGACGGCGAATGGCAACGGCCCTACGGCCCATTCGCAGAAGCGATCACCGAGTATGCACGCAATTCCGATCGCTCCGAGCTCGCCGCCATAATCGGCAAGCGCGCGGGAGTGCTCGCCCGCATGGCACCGGTGCTGAACGATCTGATCGACGACGTCGCGACACCGGACGCAATTGGCGGCGAAGACGAGCAGTTCCGGCTCTATGATGCGGTCGCGCAGTTCTTCATCGGGATCACAGCCCATGCCCCGTTGGTCCTCATTCTTGACGATTTGCACTGGGCGGACCGCGGCGTTACTTCGATGCTGAATCATGTTGCGCATTTCACGCCGAAGTATCCGATCCTGGTCATCGGTGCGTATCGCGACGCCGAAGTGAACCGGCAGCATCCGCTTACCGCCGCGTTGGCGGCGATCAGCCGCCTTCGAGGCTTCGAGGCGGTGACGCTCAAGGGCCTCAAGGGCGAGGACGTAGCGGCCTTGCTCGAACGAATCGCCCATCAGGATGCACCGCAGGCGCTCACCAGCGCCCTCGGCCATGCGACCGAGGGTAATCCGCTCTTTCTGCGCGAGGTCCTCCTCAACCTGTTCGAGGAAGGCAAGATTCTTGTTGAAGGAAAGAGTTGGGCATCCAGTCTGAACGTTGATGAGCTGCGAATTCCGGAGGGCGTGCGCCAGGTTATCAACCAGCGACTCTCGCGCCTCTCAGAGAGTGCCAAAGAACTGCTTTCGGTTGCGTCGGCATTCAACGGATCGTTCTCGTTCGAGGTAGCCACGGCGACCGCCGGACTCGACGAGGACACCGCGCTGACCGCGATCGACGAAGCGCTGGAGGCGCAACTGCTGCGCGCGGGCGCCACGCACGATACATTCGATTTCACCCATTCGCTGCTGCGGCATACGTTGTACGCGAACCTGAACCCGGTGCGGCGCGCGCGGCTCCATCGCAGGATCGCCGAAGAAATGGAACGCGCGTGGGGCGAGCGCGCTGGACAGCACGCCGCGGAAGTCGCTTTCCACTTCTGGCGCGCTGCGGCCGCGAAGGGAACCGACAAGGGCGCGCAGTATGCGCTCGCCGCCGCGGATAACGCGGCCGCGTCGTACGCGCACGACGATGTTGCGACCTTCCTGCGAATCGCGCTCGATCTCCTGCCGCCGGTCGATCCGCGGCGGAGCCAGACCCTCGCGCGACTCAGCCAGGCTCTGACCTGGGCGCTCGATGCTGAAGCTGCGCTCACCACTGCTAACGAAGCCGGCGCGCTGATCCTGAAAACCGCGGGCCCCGATGCGGCGGCGGACTACTACGAGCAGACGGCGCGCGCGATGTACACTGCAGGACTGACGCGACCGGCCTGGCAGTTAGCTAAAGTGGGACTTCGATATATCGGCGCCCGGCGCGACATCACTTGGGCGAGTCTGACCGATATCGACATCAATCGCGCCGAGGGCGAGGACCCGAACGGCCCCGGCGTCGCGCTTGATAGCCCGGAGAGTCGGGCATTGGCGGAGGTCCTCCGCGCTTTGCCGCAGGAAGAAGTCGCGTCGCGCAATATCGAGTTGATACATCTTTCGCGCGAGCAACTTCTCGCCGATCCGGCCCCCGGTCCCCGCCTCGTCATGATGACCGGTGACTATCGTGTTGCCGAGGCTACTTGGCGCCAGCAGGCCAGCGAGAGTGAGCGCCGCGGCGCGATCGCGCACGCGGTCAGAGCGTGGGCGGGAGTCGCGCGATGCCAGAACATGATCGGCAATTTTCCCGAGGCTCAGGCGGCGTTCGATCACGCCACTGCGATGGCGGCGCGAATCGCGCGGCCGACGTTCGGGCGGCTGGCGCTCCACGCGGCACGCGTCGAAATGCATCTGGCAATGAACGAAGATATCAAGCAGCTGGTCGAGGACATCCGCAAGGCTTTCGGCGGTGGCGACGAGGAAATCCTCGATATGATCCAGGGCATGGGACCGGAAGGAAAATGGGGGATGTCGCTGGGCTTCGCCTACAGCGCGCGGTCATTCGCCGCGGCTGGTCAAAGCGAAATCGCGCTCAACTTCCTGAGCATGTTGCCAAATGCAATCGAGCGCGGCGCCCCCTGGGCTCTCAACTACGTTGGTACGATCTGCATGGCGGCCACGACGATCTGGTCGCTCAAGCGCACCGATTACATCGAGATAATCGAGCGCAACCTGCGCGAGAAAGTGCTCAAGCCGGATTTCCATTTTCCGATGAGCGATTCGCGGCTGTGTCTTGCCCGGCTCTGCGCGTTGCAAGGCCGCTACGACGAAGCATCGCAATGGTTCGACAAGTCGCGCGATTTTCTCGATACGCACGGCTCGCGCACGCTGCGCTCGATCGCCGATTACGACGAAGCCCTGATGTACCTGCGGCGCGGCGAAGCCGGCGATCCAATGCGCGCACTTTCGTTTCTGCACAAGGCGCACGATCAGTTCGAACAGCTTGGAATGAGCGGATGGATCAGAGCCACCGAGCGGCTGGCTTCGAGGCACTCTCTAAACCTGAATAACCTCTGATGAGCCTTCGATAGCCATCGCCCGCGACCTTCGCCGGCGGCGCAAGTCGAAGGAAAGGCTATTACCTGCAACGCTGACGAACTGAGCCATTTTACCGCCGTAAAAATGAGCCGCTGGCGAATGTGATCGGCGCGCGACTTCGCGATCGCATATACCGTGCGAATTTATATTAATTCAAATCTAGCCAGCTTAATTCATCGAGTTATTGACTTTGCCATCGCCCAGGGCATATCGGTTCGAAGTCGCTATCGACAATAAGGGTCGAGTGCGACCTAGCCATTTCGGCGTGTATTTCCCACCGCTCTGCTAGCCCAACCAGTTTGCCCAACTCCCGCTGCGGGGAGGTTGATGGTGGACAAACCCCTACGACTAAGGCTGGCCGCGATATCTGCAGTTGCGATCACATTCGCAGCCTTGACCATCCTGAGGCCGGCATCGGCGGCGAACTGCACCGCCTCGGATCGCAGCGTCACGGTCCAGAACAAATCGGGCAATACGATTTGGGTGGCAGCGCTGGGTACGACTCAAACCACGCTTCCCAACCCGCCAACGTGCACCAGCAACAGTCAATGCCAGGCGAACGAGTTCTGCGACCCGACGGTGGGCTTTTGTCGATCGGTGCCGATCGGCGGCACAGTCACTTACGACTCGTTGACGTGTGCCAGGAATCAGGACTGCACCAGCAGTGAATCTCCGATCTGCTATACCGGCACCGGCAAATGCGGCAGCCTTGCTGGCGACGGTAACGGCTTCGAGCTCAGCAATGGCGCTTCGAAAGATATATGCGTCCCTACGACCTGGGGCGGCAGAATGTGGGCGCGCACTGGCTGCAATTTCACGGAGCCCAGAGAGGGGCGCGCTCAAGACGAGCTGCGGCGGAAGCTGTCAAGGCCAAACTGTCACGGTGGGTTCGGCCTGCGCGACTACTGCCGATTGCAGGAATGCCTGCGTTGGCGGGAGGCACAACGGGAGTGAATGTACCGACAACTCTCAATGCCCAGGCGTATGCTCAGGGGGATCCGACGATGGCAAAGACTGTGCGACCGGCGCCAGCTGCGCGGCCCCCGGTATCTGTAACTTTGGAACCTGCGGCAAAGCGTTTTGCGCCTCGGGCGGCAGTTGCTGCGCGACTGGCTCGTGCGCGGGAGCGCAGCTCACCTGTTCGGGGGGCGCGAATGCCGGAAACACTTGTACGGATGGGGCGGACTGTCCAGCGGCCTGCGCGGGCGGCAAGAACAACGGTAAAACCTGCAGTACCGGTTCGGATTGTCCGGGCGTTTGCCCCAACGGTCCGAACGCAGGCGAGCAATGCGCGACGGACGCCAATTGTGGAGGCGGAGACTTCAAATGCAATACCGGCTCCTGCGCCAATCTAGGTACATGTGGCAGAAATACTTACTCTTTGTATTGCACCAGCGCGGGATTGGCGCCAGCCACGCTCGCTGAGCTGGCGCTGGCTGCGCCTGGAGTATGCTCTCTGGGCGGACCTTGTGGTCCGCCGTGCGAAAAAAAGGGCGGCACCTGTAGCGCGCCGAACCAGATGGCGGCGGCGAGTGATTTCATGGACGTGCAGTTAGGGATCGACGGCGGGAACTTACCCGTGGTCGTGACGCCGGTACACAACACCTACGAGGTTACCGCCAACTTGATCGGAGTGGATGTGCTTGACAGCTCGAGCTGCATTAACGCGAGCGACTGCTCTGCTAACGCCGCGCCATACAACCATCAATGCTTCAGCCCGACATCGTATCCGAAGTTGTTCGGCCCAGTCGGCGGAAAGTGCGCGGCTTCCTGTACTTCGGACAGCGAGTGCACCAAAACACCCTTCACCAAGTGCTTTAAAGCGCCGGCGCCCTTCGCGCCTCTATCGAGTGGAATCTGTATCAATCCGTGCACTTCGAATACTCAGTGCGCGAACGCCGTACCGTCTAAACCTGCCTATCCGGCTTGCGATGTAGCCGACGGCGCGTGCGTCAGTGCATACGAATGCACCAGTCCGGGGTGCAATGGCGCCACCGAGGACTGCGGCAAGGCGGGACCTCCGGGCGCGCCATACCTGCCCATTTGCCAATGGAAGTTGCTGGCGGAGAACAAATGCCCGCCCGATCTGCAGATTCGAGAATGCGTTGGGGGCACTCGTAAAGGAGCGCTGTGCGGCAACGACACGGATTGCGGCCAGGGAGGAACCTGCAGCAAGTACATCGGATGCGGCAGCGCCTGCTCGCAATGCCAACCTGAAGCCGGTGTCACCCAACCCCCAGGCCTTGCTTGCAAGGGTACGACTACGGTTCCATGGGCGCCCACCAATACCAACTTGTATTGCTGCACGCCGAGCAACTCGTGCTTCGATGCCGGAGCCAGCCCTCCTCCAACCGCGGAAACCTGCTGTGGTTATGCGCTTTGGGCGAGGTGTGTGGGTGGCGATCATCCCGGAAATATCTGCGGCACCGACGCGGATTGCGGTACCGGAACATGTACCGGTGTCAAACTGCCGCAGGGCCAAGCGACCCCAGCCTTCGGGTCAGCCGTGGGCAGTGGCACGTGGCTCGGTCAGGCAGAGCCGATAGATGTTGAATTCAAGAACGATTGCCCGACCGCGTATAGCTATCAATACGACGATTCGACCAGCACCTTCGTCTGCGGCGGCGTGAGCGGTACTAGCTCGGCACCAATCAAGCCCAGCGTCAGCACGGCGTACACGATAACTTTTCTAAACCCGGCCGGCACAACAGGAGTGAGTCAATTATTCCACTAGAGTGTTAATGGAGCTTAAGCGCCCTCCGGCGGCGCACGTCGCGGGCGGGGTGATGTAGGAACCGCTTGGCAGCCAGACTCGTCAGGCTGTTTTAGTGATAGATTAGTTGCTGCGCGCGGCCATGCGCGGCGGATCGGTTTGGGCGGCGGCCGCTTCTTCGGCGAGCATCGCGGCGTGGCGGCGCTCAGCCTCCGGCTTCGCTTCTTTGATCGTCTCGATCATCTGGTCATGAAGCTTGCCGTTGCTCGCGACAATGTTACCAGCGGTAAGATCGAGTTGAGTGCCATCCATGTTCGAGACGCGGCCGCGTGATTCTTCGACGATGAGTGCGCCCGCTGCAACGTCCCACGGCTTCAGACCGAATTCCCAGAAGCCGTCGACGCGTCCGGCCGCGACGTAGCAAAGATCGAGCGCCGCCGCTCCCGTGCGCCGCACGCCCTGCGCGCGCATCATGAACGCTTCCCAGAAGCACATGTAAAAGCGGCGCCGCTCGCGGCGATCGTACGGAAACCCTGTCTCGAGCAGCGCGGCGGAAAGAAAATCGCAGGTGCTCACGCGCATCGGTTTGCCGTTAAGGCGGGCGCCGCGGCCGCGATGAGCACTGAAGGTTTCTTTTTTTAACGCGTCGTACACCACGCCGAACTGCACGCGGCCCTTGTGTTCGTAGGCGATCGATACGCAGAACTGCGGATAGCCATGCGCGAAGTTGGTGGTGCCGTCGAGCGGATCGACGATCCATCGATGGTCGCTCTGGTGGCGGCTCGCGCCGGTCTCCTCGCCGAGAAAAGCGTGGGTCGGGAATGCGCGATGAATCACGTCGAGAATCGCAGCCTCGGATTCCTGGTCGGCCTCCGTGACCAGGTCGATCGAGTTCGACTTGCGATTGACGTTGATGCGGCTGAGGCGTTTGAGATGAATCCGGCCGGCGGCGCGGGCTGCGCGCAATGCAACCTGTTCGATTTCGTTGGTCACGGTGCGACGAAGATATGCGAGGATCAGGCGATGGTCCAGCGCGCAATGCTGATCAATCGACAGCGCGAGAAAAATTTAACGCCCTATTCGGCCGCGGGCGATGGCGCCGGTACGGATGGCATCATCAGCCGCTGCGCGTATGGCATGATCGTCGTCATCAGATCGACCTGCGAATCGAGCGACTTGCCGAGCCCGCTAAGCAGCCCCATCATCCGGCTCACGAGCAGTACATCGCCCGGCACTTCGACGACGGGATTGGCCTTGATTGCGCGCGGCAGCTCTTCGGAGAACTGCTCGATTAACTCTTTGTCAGCATAGGCCTTCTTCGATTTGAGCGTGTTGCCGAGGAAAAGATCCGACATCGCGAGCAGAGTGTCGGGCGAGCCGTTGCGCGTGCGAAAACCGAGATCGGTGAAGGCCTGCACGATTCCCTCGCGATTCGAAGTGAGTATTCCGAACGTGAGCCGCACGATCCCGTCGCGAAAGGCGGGCGGAAAGTCCTTGGCGAGGCCGAAGTCGAGCAGCACGAGGCGCGGCCCCGGCTGCACCAGGATATTTCCCGGATGCGGATCGGCGTGGAAGAAACCGTCGCGCAGCACCTGCTCGCAGAACACCTCGACCAACTTCTGCGCGACGGCATGCTTGTCGATTCCAGCGGCTTCGAGCGCGGGCACATCGGTTATCTTGATGCCGGGCGCGAACTCCATAGTGAGTACGCGGCGCGAGGTGAGCTCGCGATACACCTCGGGAATCATCACCTGAGGATCGGCGGCGAAGTTCCGGCGCATCGTCGCGGAGTTGTCGGCCTCGTGCTCGAAGTCGAGTTCCATCGGCACGTACTTGAGTGCCTCGCGAATCAGGATGCGGTAATCGAAGTCGCGCTCGAGGCGCGCGAGAATTTCGAGCACGAAGATCATGTTGCGCAGGTCGGCGCGCACGATCCCTTCGATTCCCGGATATTGGACCTTCACCGCCGCGTCGCGGCCGTCGAGCAATCGCGCGCGATGCACCTGCGCGAGCGAAGCTGACGCAATCGGCTTCTCATCGATCTCGGCGAAGAGCGAATAGAGCGGACGGCCAAGCTCGTGCTCGATCTGCGCGCGGATCATGTCGAAAGGGCGGGGCGGCACGCGATCGTGCAGACCGGAGAGCGTCTTGACCCATTCGTCGGGCAGCACGTCGGCACGCGTCGCGATGAACTGCGACGCCTTAATCAGTAATCCTTCGAGGCGAATCGCCGTCGCATACAGCGCACGCGCGGCGCGCAGATCCTGACGGCGATACAGCTCGGTCCGGTTCTTATTGCTAACGAACTTCGTCCAGAGCTGCACGCTCTTGTAGCCGAGGTACACATACACGGCGAGCCATACGACATTGAGAAAGCGCCAAGCCCTGGTCAGAATACCGGGCTCGGGCACATCGGATTTGAAATCGAAGGAATCGGCGGCAGCAGCCATCTGGTGAAGATCACGCTCTCGAATTAATCTTACGTGATACGAATTCGCCAAAGAACAGGGGGCCCGCGACGATGACTGAAGATCCGGATTATCACGAACGCGTGCTGCGGTTGCTCGAGGACTCATATGTCGCGGCTGATGAGCGTGGCGACATTTGCGGCGGCTCCGGCTCCTCAGGCGATCTTGCGTATTGGGCGAAGCGCCGGCGGATCATTGCGCGTGCCTTCGATCACGATGGCGCGTGGCTCGATGTCGGATGCGCCAACGGGCTCTTGATGCATACGCTAAGGCAATGGACGGCGGAGCAGGGACTTACGATCGAGCCATTCGGCCTCGAACTGTCGGCGCGAATTGCGGAGCGCGCGCGGCTCAGGTTTCCGCAATGGGCGGACCGCATCTGGACGGGCAACATAATGACATTCGCGCCGCCGATCCGCTTTGATTACGTGACGGCGCTCACCGATTTCGTGCCGCCCGAGCGATGCCCTGCGATGCTCGAGCGGATCGCCTCGCTGTACCTGAAGCCTGGCGGCCGCGTGATTCTCTCGTCCTACGGCCCCGGCGGTTTTCTCGTCCGTCACAGAGCCGGCGCTGACGATCCGCGCCGGCACTTCGAGGCCATCGGGCTCGCGGTCACCGGCAATACGCAGCTCGACGATCCGGAATCGGGACTCGTCAAGATACGGACAACGTGGGGCAACGTGTAGTCGATCTCCCCTTGCCGCACTGCGGCCGCGATTTGAATTGCCCTGAACCTTCACTCCTTGACTGTCTCATAGGCGCCTATTAACCTGCGGGAACATGTCAGGTACCAGCGCATACAAACCGGCTGCCGCAGTAGCTACGGCTACTTAGTCGCACAACTGTACCTGGCTCAGAAAAGCCCCGAGGCCTACGAGCCTCGGGGCTTTTCTTTTTCGGTGATGAGGGTGGGGAAATGGCTACGAATACCGACGCAATCCGGAGCGTGCTGCGCCGCTACTACGCGGTGTGGGGCATGTATTCGTTCGCGGGCGGCTTTTTGTTTGGCGTCTATCCGCTATTCCTGCGTGCGCGCGGCCTCACGCAGTTTCAGATCAACAGCGTTCTCGCGACGTACTTCATCGTCCTGTTTCTGACCGATGTGCCGACCGGCGCGTTTGCCGATGCGCTCGGCCGCCGCCGCTCCTGCGTGCTCGGCGCGACCCTGCGCGTGATCGCGTTCACGATGTACTTCTTCGCGCATCATTACTATGCGTTCCTGCTCGCCGAGAGTATCGACGGAATCGGCACGACATTCGGCAACGGTGCGATCGATGCCTGGGGCGTCGATGCGCTCGACGATGCCGGTCATGTCGGGTCGAAGGATCGACTCTTCTCGCGCCTGTCGCAGCTTCAGACGATGTTTTTCATGGCGTCGTCGATCATCGGGGCCTATGTCGCCGATATCGACATCGCGTATCCGTGGCTGCTGGGTGCGAGCGGCTATCTGTGCTGCGGAGTCGTCGCATGGTTCATGATGCGCGACACGCGCAGCCATGCCGTCGCGATAAAGCTGAGCGCGATGCCCGCGCAGGTTGCAGAGCGCGTCAGCAGCGGCCTCAAGAGCGGATTCTCGGCGCGCAATGTCCTGATGCTGAGCACGGCGGGCGCGATCGCATTCGCGGCCTGGGCGCCATACTGGGTCGAATGGCCGATCGTATTCGACTCGTCGTTCAACGTCGGCATCTGGATCATCGGCTGGATCTACTGCGCGCTGGCGCTCGCGCGAATGATCGGCGCCGAGGTCGTCTCGCGCATGTACAGCGACGAGACGATACGCGCGAACCGCGTCGTCGGGATGGTGATAATGACCGGCGCCGGGCTCTCGATCGCCGGACTGTGCGGCGGGATGCCGTGGCTGATGCTCGGCTGCCTGTTCGCGATGAACCTGTCGTTCGGCGCGCTCCAACCGCTCTTGCAGAGCTGGTTCAACGAGCAGATCGAATCGGACCAGCGCGCGACGCTGCTTTCGTTCAACAGCACGTTCCAGACCGCGGGTGGATCGATGGGACTCCTTGCCAACGGACGCATCGCCGACGCCTATGGGATTCCCTTGGCGTGGCAGCTCGCTGGATTGCTCTCGATGTGCGCGGCGCCGATCTACTGGATGCTGCGGCCGCGGACGGAAGAGGCAGTGATCGCGGCAGGCGAGGTCGAGTAAGGCGGAGATTGACTAGCGCCGGCGGCCCGCCAGCGCACTCCTACTAGCGGAGGTGCGGGCCGTCGGTTAAAACTTATACGTTCGGGTTTTGCGCAAACACCCGACCAACGCGGGAACGCAAAAAATGGATTTCCCTAGAATTAAGCGGCTGCCTCCCTACGTCTTCAACGCCATCGGCGATCTGTGTATAAAAGCGCGCCGCGCCGGCGAGGACATTATCGACTTCGGCATGGGAAATCCCGACGACCAGACTCCGCCGCATATCGTCGCCAAGCTGGTCGAGGCTGCCGCCAAGCCCGCCAACCATCGCTATTCAGTATCGCGCGGCGTTTACAAGCTGCGCCTCGCAATTACAGACTGGTACAAAAGGCGCCACGGAGTAGAGCTCGATCCCGACTCCGAAGCGATCGTTACGATCGGCTCCAAAGAGGGAATCGCACACATGGCGCTTGCGATTCTCGACCAGGGCGACGTGGTCCTAGCGCCCACGCCGACGTATCCGATTCATCAGTACGGATGCATCATTGCGGGGGCGCAGGTGCAGGGCGTTCCGCTGCGGCGCGGCGAGGAATTCTTCGACGAGCTCAAGGCGGCGGTCGAGCACTGCTGGCCGCGGCCCAAGTTCCTCATCATGAACTTCCCGCACAACCCGACGACGGCGACGGTCGATCTCAAGTTCATGAAACACGTCGTCGAGTTCGCGACCGAGAACAACATCATGGTGGCGCATGATTTCGCCTACGCCGACCTGTGCTTCGACGGCTACAAGGCGCCCTCGATGATGCAGGTGCCGGGCGCGAAGGACATCGGCGTCGAGTTCTACACCTTGTCGAAAAGCTACAACATGCCGGGATGGCGCGTCGGCTTCGCGGTCGGAAATCGCGAGATGATCGGCGCGCTCGCGCGGCTCAAGTCATATTTCGATTACGGGATGTTCGCCCCCGTGCAGGTCGCCGCGATCGCGGCGCTCAACGGTCCGCAGGATTGCGTCGGCGAAATCGTCGAGATGTACAAGCGGCGGCGCGACGTGCTCGTCGATGGACTCAACAAGGTGGGATGGCCGGTCGAGAAGCCCAAGGCGACGATGTTCGTGTGGGCGCCGATTCCGGAGCCGTTCCGCGCGATGGGCTCGCTCGAGTTCGCGAAATTCCTGCTTGCCGAAGCGAAGGTCGCGGTGTCGCCTGGAATTGGCTTTGGCGCCGACGGTGATGGGTTCGTGCGTTTCGCGCTGATTGAGAACGAGCATCGCACCCGCCAGGCGCTGCGCGGCATCAAGCAGGCCCTCGCACGCGGACAGGGTCAGTCGCCGCGTCTCGCCAGCGTTTCCTGAACCGAAGTCATCGCGCCTGCCAGGGTCACCGGTGAAACCTGTAAGACTAGCCCTGCTCGGATGCGGTACGGTCGGCGGCGGCGTCGTTAAGCTGTTGCGACGTCATGCCGCGGCATACGAGAACAAGCTCGGCGCGCCGCTCGAATTAGTCGCGATCGCCGATCGCAGTCTCAAGCCGATTCCATCTCTCGGCATTACTTCCAAGCTGATCACTCGTGACAGCGCGGCACTTGTCGTGCGCGACGATGTCGATATCGTCGTCGAACTGTTCGGCGGCGTGGAGCCTGCCCGCTCGCTGATTCTCAAGGCGCTCGCTGCCGGCAAGGACGTCGTCACGGGCAACAAGGCTCTGCTCGCGGAGCACGGACCCGAGATTTTTCAGGCGGCGGCGAAGCACGGACTCGCGGTCGGCTTCGAGGCCAGCGTCGGCGGAGGAGTGCCGATTATCCGCACGCTCAAGCAATCACTCGCAGGCGATCGCCAGCGCGCCGTTTATGGAATCGTCAACGGCACCTGCAACTCGATTCTCACGACGATGACTGAGGAAGGTATCGAGTTCGAGACCGCGCTCGCCGATGCGCAGAAAAAGGGCCTCGCCGAAGCGAATCCAGCCCTCGATATCGAAGGTCACGACGCTGCGCACAAGCTTTGTCTCCTGGTGACGCTCGCGTTCGGCACGCTGCTCACGCCCAAGCAGGTTTACACGGAAGGAATCACGAAGATCACGCAGTCGGACATCGCGTACGCGCGCGAGCTCGGCTTCGTGATCAAGCTGCTCGCGATTGCCAAGGACAACGACGGCTCGATCGAAGCCCGCGTGCATCCCACGATGCTCCCGGCGCGGCATCTGCTGGCGAGCGTCGGCGGCGCCTTCAACGCGATGTATATCCACGGCGAGGCTCTGGGCTGGACGATGTACTCCGGGCTCGGCGCGGGCGAGCTGCCGACGGCAACAGCGGTGATGGCCGACGTTCTCGAGATTGCGCGCCATCGCTCATCGAACGGCGGTGCGCGCGGCCATGCGCTGGGGCTGCCGGTCGGGATGATCAAGCGGGCTAGTGTCCAGCCGATGGACGACGTGGTATTCGAGTACTACCTGCGTTTCATGGCGCGGGATAAGCCCGGCGTCCTGGGGGCGATCGCGCAGGAGCTGGGCAAGCGGGGAATTTCGATCGCGACGGTGATACAAAAGGGCCGCGAGGCTGAGCGGACCGTGCCGGTAATCATGCGCACGCATGAATCGCCCGAGCGCAACTTGAAGCGTGCGCTGAGCGAGATTCGCCGCCGCGGAATCGTGGACGAGCCGCCCGCCTTCATTCGAATCGAGGAGCAGCTTTAGTAATGGCCGCCGCGAAAAACAAGGATTCCGAGCCGCGTCTGTTTTACTGGCGCGGACTGATCGAGCATTACCGCCGCTTCCTGCCCGTCACCGATTCGACGCCCGTCATCACGCTCAACGAAGGTAACACGCCGCTGATCGAGGCGCCGGCGCTGGCGGAGCGCATCGGCCCAGATATAAAGGTTTACTTTAAGTATGACGGCGCCAATCCCACCGGATCATTCAAAGACCGCGGGATGACGGTCGCCGTGTCGAAAGCGGTGGGCGAGGGCGCCAAGGCCGTCATCTGCGCTTCGACCGGCAATACCGCCGCATCGGCGGCGGCGTATGCGGGCCGCGCCGGAATTAAAGCATATGTTCTGATTCCCAAAGGATCGGTCGCGCTTGGCAAGCTGTCGCAAAGCGTGATGCATGGCGCGCGCGTGCTCGAAATTATCGGCAACTTCGACATCTGCTTGAAGGTCGTGCGCGATCTCGCCGAGCGCGACCCCCTGCGGATTCGCCTCGTGAACAGCGTCAATCCCGATCGTATCGCGGGGCAGAAGACCGCCGCGTTTGAGATTTGCGACCAGCTCGGCGACGCTCCGACGCATCATTTCCTGCCCGTCGGCAACGCCGGTAATATCACCGCGTACTGGGCTGGCTACCAGGAGTACAAGCAGGAAGGTTTCGCGACTCGGGTTCCGAAGATGATGGGCTACCAGGCGGCGGAATCCGCACCGATCGTCGTCGGCCATCCGATTGACGATCCGCATACCGTCGCGACCGCGATCAAAATTGGCAATCCGGCGTCCTGGAAGAGCGCGACGGCCGCGCGCGACGAATCCGGCGGGATCATCGACATGGTTACCGACGCGGAGATCCTCGCGGCGTATCGGCTGATCGCGACGGGCGGCGTTTTTGCCGAGCCTGCCTCCGCGGCCTCAGTCGCCGGCCTGTTGAAATTCGGCGCGACGGGCGGAATCAAACCGGGGTCCGTAGTCGTCTGTACTCTCACCGGCCACGGCCTCAAGGATCCCGACACTGCGCTCAAGAATCTCAGCAACACGATTGTCTGCGAGCCGGACCTCAACAAGGTGATGAAGATCATCGATGGCGATTAGGCGCACAATCACGGACGATTCCAAGCGATGAAATACGTCATCATACACGGCGACGGGATGGCCGACTGGGCGTGCGACGTGCTCGGCGGCAAGACTCCGCTCGAGGCTGCCAACAAGCCCAACATGGATTTGCTCGCGACGCGCGGCACGCTCGGCATGGTCGCGACTATTCCCAAGGGGATGCCCTCGGGCAGCGACGTTGGCACCATGACGATGCTCGGCTACGATCCCGCGCGCTATCACACCGGGCGCGCGCCGATCGAGGCCGCCAGCCAG
The DNA here is from genome assembly GCA_035508495.1 of Candidatus Binataceae bacterium. Taxonomy (NCBI): domain Bacteria; phylum Candidatus Binatota; class Binatia (SeqCode); order Binatales (SeqCode); family Binataceae (SeqCode); species Binataceae bacterium (SeqCode). The sequence continues at coordinate 82,279 of DATJMX010000035.1, read as the reverse complement.
GGAATCGAGATGGCGCCGAGCGACGTCGTGTTCCGCATGAATCTCGTGTCAATAGGTCCCGGCGACGGCGGCGCGCGCACGATGAACGACTTCACCTCGGGCCACATCACGAGCGAGGAAGCGGCGCAGATCGTCACAGATATAAATAAGAAGCTCGGCGGCGACGCGATCGAGTTTCACAACGGCGTCAGCTACCGCCATCTGATGCTCTGGCATGGCGGCACGACGCGCACCAATCTCACGCCTCCGCACGACATCACCGGCAAGGACGCCGAATCGAGCCTGCCGAAAGGCGAGGGCGCCGATCTCCTGCGCGATCTGATGACGCGCGCCGCCGATATCCTCAAAGATCATCCGGTGAACAAGGCGCGGCGCGCCGCCGGTAAGCCCGAAGCCACGTCGATCTGGTTCTGGGGGCAGGGCACGCGCCCCGCGGTGCCGACGCTCAAGGAGCGCTTCGGCGTCGACGGCTCGGTGATCTCGGCGGTCGACCTCGTGAACGGTCTTGGGCGTCTCGCGGGACTTCAATTGATCAAAGTTCCCGGCGCGACCGGGTTTCTCGACACCGACTACGCGGCGAAGGGCCGTTACGGTCTCGAAGCGCTGAAGTCGCGAGACTTCCTGCTCCTTCATATCGAGGCGCCCGACGAGGCTGGTCACATGGGCCGCGCCGATCTCAAGAAGGAAGCGATCGAGCGCATCGACGAGCTGATCATCGGCCCGATGCTGAAGGGGCTCGACGCGATGGGCGACTTTACGATCCTGCTGATGCCCGATCACGCGACGCCGAGCAAGCTCAAGACCCATTCGTCCGAGCCGGTGCCGTTTGCGATGATGACTGCAAGTCAATTCCGCGCCGCATCCGGCAACGCCCGGCGGTACACCGAGGCCGACGGCCAGAAAACCGGAATCAGTTTCGACCACGGATACGAATTGCTCGGCACGATGTTCGATCGCAGCCGTTTGGGAACGAACTAAAGGGAGACCTCTGAATGGAGCGCAATCTTGCCCTCGAAGTTGTACGCGCGACCGAAGCCGCCGCTCTAGCTGCGTCCCGCTTCATCGGCAAGGGCGACGAGCGCATGGCCGATCGCGCCGCGGGCGAGGCGATGCGCAAGGCGCTCAACTCGGTCGCGATGGACGGCAAGGTCGTCATCGGCGAAGGCACCCAGGACGACGTCGAGCTGCTCTACTCGGGAGAAATCGTCGGCACCGGCGCGGGAACCGAAGTCGATGTCGCGCTCGACGCGCTCGAGGGCTCGATCATCACGGCGACCGGCGGCCCCAACGCGCTTTCGTGCGTCGCGCTCGCCGAGCGCGGCAAGATCCTGCTCTGCCCCGACACCTACATGGACAAAATCGCAACCGGCCCCGCGGGCAAGGGCGTGATAGACATCGACCGCTCGCCGGGCGACAACCTGAAAGCGCTGGCGGAAGCGAAAAACGTCTATGTCGAAGACTTGCGAATCGCGATCCTCGATCGCCCGCGCCATGAGAAGCTGATTGCCGAGGTCCGCCGCGCGGGCGCCGGTATCAAGATGCTGAGCGCCGGCGATTTGTCAGCCGCGATCGCGACGACCCGTCCCGAAAGCGAAATCGACATGCTGATCGGCGTTGGCGGCGCACATCAGGGCGTGCTCGCCGCGGCCGCGATTCGCTCCGCGGGCGGCGAGATGCAGTGCCGCTTCGTGCCGCGCAACTCCGACGAAGCCGAAGCATGCCTCAAGATGGGCATCATGGACCTCAAGCATCGCTACACGCTCGAGGAACTGGCCGGCGACAACGTGATGTTCGCCGCGACCGGCGTCACGACGGGAGACTACCTGCGCGGCGTGCGCTTCTTCTCCGGCGGCGCAATGACCAACAGCGTCGTGATGCGCTCCAAAACCCGCACCATCCGCTTCATCGAAGCCATCCACCATTTCGACTTCAAGCCCGAGTATTAAGCGCTACGTCAGGCCAAGCGGCGCCAACGCGGATCTCCGCAGCGCGGGATGAACGATGCTTCGTAGAGGGTTAGGTCGCGAGGACTGTCGGGCCAATGGGCGAGAATGAACTCCTCGGAATGTTCGCTGGGCGGCCAAGCGTCGGGTTTGAGCCGTAGCCTCCACCCACAGCCATCGCAAATCCACAGAATCCCGCTCGAAGCTTCATCCATGTAGTACTTCAAGTCGAGGTTGGAAAATCGCGTGACGATCTGTGGGGGCCTTGAAGTCGACTTGTTGGCTAGTTCGACTAGTCTAACACGAACTACATGTCATTAAGCGCTTTGCAGGTGGGGGACACTTTCTTGAGCTCGCCGCTTACGCATTTGATGCGCGCGGCGTCGAGCAGCGCGGCCTCATCCCAGTCCTTGGGCCATTTGTCGCTCTGCAACTCCGCGCACGCTCTCGTGTTACCGCTCGAACACCATGAGCTCAGCTCCGCATGCATGGCGGCGAGTTGCTCGCATGCGTCCTGGTTTTTCTGCTTGCACTGATCGGCGGTCGCATCGAGCGCCAGCGTCGATTCGATCGCGATATGCGAGGGTCCCATCACCTGGATGATCGTGTGGCAGGCGGCTTCGTTGCCGGACTTGCAGCTCTCGTCAGCCTTGGTGTTGATGTTCTGCTCGACCTTCTCCGCGGGCGAAGGGCAGGCCGCAATAGCGACCGAGAAAGCCAGCAAGCCTAGAGCCGCGACGAACGAACGAATCCCTGAAGTTGCCACGCGCGCATTTTTTCGTGGCCTCAAGTATCGCGCAAGCCCGAATCCGCCACGCGGCTGAGGGCGCACCGTCGCCAACGCTTCGGAGGTGCTTTCCACCGCGAGCATTGATCCCTGGTTCAGCATAGTGGATTAAGGATGCAGGGCCTGGCGATTGGGCCGCGCGCCTGCGAAATAGAAGCGAGGAGTTTTCCGATGGAACTGAAAGACATCGTTTTCGAAAAAGCTGCGGTTGCGACGCTGACTGTCAATCGCCCGAATGCCTTGAACGCGCTCAATCGCAACGTGCTCGAGGAAATCTCGCGCGTAATTCGCGAGGTGCGCCACGATCCGAGCGTGCGCGTGCTGATCGTCACCGGCGCGGGGGATCGCGCTTTCGTCGCCGGCGCCGATATCGCGGCTATGTCTAAGATGTCCGCAACCGATGGCCTGGAATTTGGCCGCCTCGGTCATCGCGTGATGGAAAGTTTCGAGGACCTCGCGATTCCCGTGATCGCGGCGGTCAACGGCTTTGCGCTCGGTGGCGGCCTCGAGCTGGCGCTCGCCTGCGATCTGATCATCGCGAGCGAAAAGGCGCGCTTCGGTCAGCCCGAGATAAACCTCGGCCTGATTCCTGGCTTTGGCGGCACGCAGCGCCTGCCGCATCGAATCGGCCACAACAAGGCGCGCGAACTGATCATGACCGGCGAGATGTTCGATGCGAAGACCGCCCTCGAATGGGGCCTCGCCAACCAGGTCGTGCCCGCCGATCAACTGATGACGACGGCGCGTCAGCTCGCCGACAAGCTCGTCACCAAATCAGCGTTCGCGCTACGCCAGGCGAAAGCCGCGCTCCGTGCCGCCATCACGATGGAGCAGGATGCCGGTCTGCGCTTTGAGCAGGAAGCGTTCGGCGTTACCTTCGCCAGCGCCGATCGTGTCGAAGGCACGACGGCATTCGTCGAAAAGCGCCAGCCGGCATGGAAGCATCAGTAAGTAAGCAATCCGGATTCTGAGCGCATAGTCTGAACGATTGTTCAGACATTTCGCGCCGATGCCGTCGCGTTTCTATCGATTCTGCGCGTCGACTGAGCTAATTGTTTATCGACGCATTGGCGCGTTTCCTCGAACGGTCAGATCGCGTGCGCGGCGCGTCGTTTGAAATGGAACTGGAACTTACCGAAGCACAACAAGGCGCGCGCGACACTGCGCGCCGATTCGCGCGCGAAAAGCTCGGCCCGATCGGCGTCGAAGCCGATCGCACCCATCGCTATCCTGCCGCGGCGATCGCTGAGCTCTCGAAGCTCGGCATGCTCGGCATCTTCATTCCCGAGGAGTACGGCGGCGCGGGCCTCGATCACGTTGCGTATGCGCTCGTGCTCGAAGAGCTTGCCGTCGAATGCGCGTCGACCTGCGTGATCGTGTCGGCGCACTCGTCGCTCGCCTCGTGGCCGATTCTCGGGCTTGCATCGGAGCAGCAGAAAAAACATTTCCTGCCAAAGATGGCGACGGGAGAATGGCTCGGATGCTTCGCGCTCACCGAGCCGCAGGCCGGCTCCGACGCCGCGGGACAGAAGACGCGCGCCGTCCGCGATGGCGATTCGTACGTCATCAACGGCACCAAGAATTTCATCACCAATGCGCCTCAGGCCGGTGTCGCAATTGTGTTCGCGATGACGCATCCCGAGAAGGGCAACAAGGGTATCAGCGCGTTCGCCGTCGAGACCTCTTCGCCCGGATGGGCCGTGACGCGCGTCGAAGACAAGATGGGAATCCACGGCGCTCATTCGGCGCAGCTCAGCTTCACCGATATGCGCGTGCCGCGCGACAACCTGATCCTGAATGAAGGCGAGGGCTTCAAGGTCGCGATGAAAACGCTCGACGGCGGCCGAATCGGAATCGCCGCGCAGGCGATCGGAATCGGGCGCGCCTCGCTCGAAGCGTCGCTCAAGTACGCCGGCGAACGATTGACTTTCGGCAAGCCGCTCACGAGCTACCAGGCGATCCAGTGGAAGCTCGCCGACATGGCGGTATCGGTCGATGCGGCGCGGCTCCTGGCGCTGCGGGCGGCGACGCTCAAGGATCGCGGCGTGTCATGCTCGAAGGAATCCGCGATGGCGAAGCTGTTCGCCTCCGAAACTGCGATGAAGGCTGCGACCGAAGCGGTGCAGATTCACGGCGGTTACGGCTACACCAAGGAATTTAAGGTCGAGCGCTATTTTCGCGACGCGAAGATTACCGAAATTTACGAAGGAACTTCCGAGATTCAGCGCCTGGTGATTGCCGGCCAGGTGCTCGGGAATCGATGAGGTCAGCCGTGGACAGAAAGAACAGCTGGTTCGAATCTACCTACAAACAGGCGAGCGAGCGCCCGGCCCGGTTCTCAACCGTGTCCGATATGGAACTCGATCCGCTCTACACCGCCGCCGACGTGACCGGCAACGCCGACGAGAAGATCGGCTACCCGGGCGAGTATCCGTACACGCGCGGCGTTTACGGCTCGATGTATCGCGGGCGCTTCTGGACGATGCGCCAGTTTGCCGGCTTCGGCCTCGCCGAGGATACGAACCGCCGCTTCCACTTCCTGCTCGGCCAGGGCCAGGATGGTCTCTCTACGGCGTTCGATATGCCGACGCTGATGGGCTACGACGCCGATCATGAGCGCGCCCTCGGCGAAGTCGGCCGCGAAGGCGTCTCGGTCAGCTCCGTCCACGACATGGCGCGGCTCTTCGACAAGATCCCGCTCGACAAAGTCACGACCTCGATGACCGTCAACTGCTCGGCGTCGGTCCTGCTCGCGATGTACCTCGTCGTCGCCGAGAAAAACGGAATCCCGTGGGAGAAAGTCGGCGGCACGATCCAAAACGATATGCTGAAAGAGTATATCGCGCAGAAGGAATGGATCTGCCCGCCGCGTCCAGCGCTTCGCGTCGTCACCGACATGATCGAGTTCTGCGCACGCAAAGTCCCGCGCTGGCACGCGGTTTCGATCTCCGGCTACCACATCCGCGAGGCCGGCTCGACCGCGGTGCAGGAACTCGCATTCACGATCGCCGACGGTATCTGCTACGTCGAAGAGGCGATCAAGCGCGGCCTCAACGTCGATGACTTTGCGCAGCGCCTCTCGTTCTTCTGGAATATCCACAACGACTTCCTCGAGGAGGTCGCCAAGCTCCGCGCGGCGCGCCGGATGTGGGCGACGATCATGAAGGAGCGTTTCGGCGCGAAGAATCCGCGCTCGCTCCTGCTGCGGACTCATGCGCAGACGGCGGGCGCCTCGCTCACCGCGCAGCAGCCGCTCAACAACGTCGTGCGCGTTGCGATCCAGGCGCTCGCGGGTGTGATGGGCGGCGTGCAGTCGCTGCACACCAATTCGATGGACGAGACGCTGGCGCTGCCGACCGAGCAGGCCGTGATGGTCGCGCTGCGCACGCAGCAGATCATCGCCGAAGAAACTGGCGTCACCAACACGATCGATCCGATGGGCGGCAGCTACGCGGTCGAGGCGCTCACCGATCGCATGGAGCGCGAAGCCTTCGACTACATCAACAAAATCGACGAGATGGGCGGTATGATCAAAGCGGTCGAGACCGGCTATCCGCAGCGCGAGATCGCCGAGGCCGCGTTCCATTACCAGCGCCAGCTCGAGAAGGACGTGAAGGTCGTCGTTGGCGTGAACAAGTATTCGATTCCGGAAGAGATTCCGATCGAGACGCTCAAGATCGATGCCGCGATTGAGGAAAAGCAGGTTCAGCGCGTGCGTAAGATGAAGCGCGATCGCGACGCGAGCGCGCACAAGGATGCGCTGCGCCGCGTCGCCGAGGCCTGCCGCTCGGGCGAGAATCTCATGGAACCGATCTGCGAGGCGGTGCGCCGCGAGGCGACAGTCGGCGAGATCAGCGATATCTTCAGAAGCGAATTCGGTGTGTACACCGATCCAGGCTGGCTCTAATGGCGGACAAACGACTCAGAATTGTGGTGGCGAAACCCGGGCTCGACGGACACGATCGCGGCGCGAAGATTATCGCGCGCGCGCTGCGTGATGGCGGCTTCGAAGTTATCTACACCGGGCTCCATCAGACGCCCGAGATGATCGCGCAGGCCGTCGTGCAGGAAGATGCCGACGCTGTCGGCCTCAGCGTGCTGTCGGGCGCGCACATGACGCTCTTTCCCGAGGTGATGCGCCAGCTCAAGGAGCGCGGCGCGGGCGATGTCGCGGTCTTCGGCGGCGGGATCATACCCGACGATGATGCGAAGAAGCTGCGCGAGGTGGGCGTCAGGGAGATCTTTACGCCGGGCGCTTCGACCGAGGACATCGTGAAGTGGGTGCGCGAGAACGTGCAGCCGCGCCAGTAGCATCCGATGAATTTCGATCTGACAGACGAGCAGCGCCAGATCCGCGAGACGCTCGCGGAGTTCGCCGAGCGCGAGATCAAGCCGCACTCGACCAAGTGGGACAAGGAAGAGATTTTCCCGCGCCATATCATCGAGCAGCTCGGCCAGCTCGGTTTTCTTGGCGTGGCGTTCCCTGAAAAATACGGCGGCGGCGGTGCTGACACGTTGTCACAAGCGCTGGTCGTCGAGGGACTGTCGCGCTATGACGCGTCGATTGGACTGACCGCGGCGGCGCACATGTCGCTTTCGACCGGGCATATCCATTCGTTCGCAAGCGAAGAGCATCGCGCGCATTACGTTCCCGACATGCTCGCGGCAAAAAAGCTCGGGGCATGGTGTCTGACTGAGCCGAGCTCGGGCTCGGATGCCGCTGCGATGCGCACCAAGGCCGTGCGCAAGGGCGACAACTTCACCATCAACGGCTCGAAGATGTTCATCACCAACGGCAGCGTCGGCGACGTTTACGTGGTGATGGCGGTGACCGACGAAGCTCGCGGCCGCGACGGCGTCTCGGCGTTTATCGTCGATCGCAAGACCGAAGGCCTCTCCAATGGCCGCCGTATCGAGAAGCTCGGATTGCGCGCGTCAGATACTGCGGAAGTGATCTTCGACAATGTGACGGTGCCGGCACGGAATCTCGTAGGCGAGATGGGCGCGGGGTATCGGCAGACGCTGAAGGTGCTTGAAGGCGGACGCATCGGGATCGCCGGCTTTGCGATGGGTATCGCGCGCGGCGCGATGGAAGAGGCGCGGACCTACGCGCTCGAGCGCAGGCAGTTTGAGCAAAGAATTGCGGACTTCCAGGCGATCCAGTGGATGTTCGCTGACATGGCGACGCGGATCGATGCGTCGTGGACGCTGATTTGCCGCGCCGCCGCGCTCAAGGACGCCGGCAAGCCGTTCGCGCGCGAAGCCGCGATGGCGAAGCTGTTCGCGTCGGAAACCGCGATGTGGTCGACGACCAAGGCGGTGCAAATCCACGGCGGCTACGGTTATGTCACCGACTTTCCCGTCGAGCGCTTTATGCGCGATGCCAAGCTCTCCGAGATTGGCGAAGGCACCAGCGAAGTCCAGCGTATGATCATCGCCAAGTCGCTACTCAAGGAAGGCTACCCGGCGTTCTGAGCGGAGCAGGGGAGATGGCCAAACCAATCCCCGCTGGATGGCATTCGGTCACCCCGCGCCTGGTCGCCAACGATCCTGCGCAACTCGTCGAGTTTCTCAAGCACGCGTTCGCTGCGACGGGAACCTACAATCAGAACAGGCCCTCTGAGATTCGCATCGGCGATTCGATCGTGATGGTCAGCGGCATCACCAAAGGGGTGCCGTCGAATCCCGCCTACTTGTACCTCTACCTGGCAGACGTTGACGCAGCCTACGCGCGCGCTCTGAAAGGCGGCGCGATTTCGATCGACGCTCCGCGCGACATGCATTATGGCGATCGCCGCGCGACAATTCGCGACCCCGCCGGCAACACCTGGCAGATCGCGACTCATATCGACGACGTTGCGCCGGCAGAAATCGAAGCCCGCCTGGGAAAGGTTAGATCAAACTGAAACCTCGGTTGACGCTCCGGGGAATCTCGACTAACCACTTCGAAAGGAGAACTTTGATTTCATAGCGAGGGGGAATGCAATTTCTTCGAGAACTTTACATTCTGGCAAAGGCCGCTCCCGCGCTAGCCAATCGTTATAGGAGCCAATGGCTACTAGTGCTGATTTCGGGAGGGATCTCCGTCATCAGCGATGTTGCGGGAAGTCATTGGTTTAAGGACGCCCCGCAAGCGAAGTTGATCCTCCATTATGCTTCGCTGGCGACATTGGCGATTACCATCCTGGTTTCCTTCTGGGCCTACTTCTCATTGCTCGCCAGTCGATTTCAGCTCAATGAACTAGTCTGCCGCGAAGTGACAGTGGAGGCGCAGTATTCGCCGCCTGACGCTCGAACGTACAGCGTAGTTGAGACGAGCAAGTGCATTAATCGTACTGACGGCCCAATCGTGGATTTTTCGACCTTCAAGGACGGTTACTGGAACGCTCTCGACAATTGGAGCGTCGTCGCACAAATAGTTCAACAAGAGTCCCGCACTGCCTCACAGATAGAGATGATAGGTGCACCGGTCCATGAGACCTGGAATCTGATCGATGGTAAAAACATAGAATTCTATCATCAGACGGCGCGGTTCACGCCGCCTTTCGCGGCCGGTGAATATTGCACTGTAGTATGCAGAATCACGGCGAACGGCGATGTTGAAGCCGAAGCATTCACAGCGGCGGGAACCGAGTTTGCGCGCTCGGTGAGCTTCAATACGCTCGCTTACAATGTCGCGATCCATGCTCCGCCCGCTTACAAGATCGTCCTGCACGAATTTAATGTTCTCAACGCCGACCATTCGCGAAACGATTCCGAGACCAAGCGTCAGAAAAAGCCGCGGCTCAGTGACGATGGTTCTTCGATGATGTGGAATGTCACTCTGGCTAGACAAAATCTCAAATACTCATTGCGTTATCGCTTTGTGGATTCGGCATAGCGATGATCACGCGCTACGCCAATGCGGATCTCCTCGCAATGCTCTCAAGGCACCGATGCGAACAATGCGGCGCATGCTGTCGTTGGAGCGGTCATGTATTCCTTTATCGTGACGATGTCAGGCGTCTGGCGAATCGTCTCGACCTGAGTATCCCGATATTCCTGAATCAGTACTGTGTTGTGGTGAAGTGGATGGCCCACGGCCGCGGCCAATACCGAATTGGATTGGCAAGAGACATCGCTGGCACTGGTTGCGTGTTTCTTAAAGACTCGCGATGCAGCGTTCACGACTTCAAACCGTTGATGTGCAAAGCGGGACCAGCAGGATGGCCATGGATTGCCGATCCGAAGAGCTTCTGGATGTATGCGGAACGATCGCCCAGCTTCGATCACGATGAAGGCAGTCTTTCGGTCGACGCTGCCGACCGTTGGTTCGCTCGTACCCGTCGCGCCGAACTGACGGCGAGAAAAGCGACGTCACTCGCGGCGCTCGCCGCTGTCTACGGATTGCCGTTGCGACTGGTGCGGAGTCTAAGAATTGTCGGCTTTGAAAAAGGAGACTTTGATGTCGGTGTTCCCGAGAAATCCTCCATTAGTTGAAAGCTCACGCTCGAGAAAGAACGCGCCAGAGAAACTTGAGGCCCACGCCGCAAAAGGCCGGAAATTGCCCCGGGCGGTTGCGACGGGCGCCGCGAAAAAATCCGCAGCGAAATAAAGCGCCGCAGTACTTGAACATACCCTGCGGGCGAATCTAATCTGTTAGCTGAAATTTCGCGGGGCTTGGCTAGGTGAATTTTGCTAAACAACGCGCCGTCTATTTGTTGATTGGGCGGATCTATCAGGGAATGCAGCGGTCAGATGGCCGAGTGCAATGAAATCGGCGTAATGCTCAGCGCCTTCGGCGACGGCGAACTTGAGCCGTGGGCGCGCCGCCAGGTCGAGTCCCATCTCGCGCTCTGTACCATCTGCGTCACGCGCCTCGCCGACTATTCGCTGCTGCGGAACGAACTCAAAAAGATTATCAAGATTCCCAAGCTCGAAGGCTTCAGCCGCTCAGTCATGGACAAGATCGGCAAGCTCGTCGTGCTGCTGTTCTTCCTGCTCGCGATGCACGGTGGAGTTCCGAGCAAAGTTCGAGTTGCGATGCGGCCCGTCGATGTTCGTGTCGATTCCGTCTTGACGATCAGCGAGCAGGGGTTCGGCTATGGCGTCGTGGCTCATCGCGCCAAGCAAGCGGTCCATGGCGAGGCGATGGCATTTCCGCTGCCCAACGGCAACATCCTTCGCGTCCGCGCGCGCGCCCTCGACGACGATACGATTGCGATGCGCCTGGTGCTGATGGACGGGCACCACCGCACCATGACGACCGAGGTCCGGGTCAAACCCGGAGACGCGTTCATCTACAGCACCGCGCCTTCAACACAGGGCACGTCGTTGCTGCTCCGAATCCGACCCTCGATGATCGTTGGCCCGGCACATCAGATCTCCGCCCGCGTCGACCGCCGCGTCCATCCCGCGGGCTAGTCGCCGGTATCCTTGGTGTCTTTGTGCTCTTTGTGGTGAGTTCTCTAAGCTTCTAGTCAATCTTCGAGCAGGTCTTCGCGGATCGATTCGAGTTCGGCGCGATCGAGACCGATCACGTCGCTCATGAATCCTTCGATGCCGCCGTTTTCGTCTATAAGATCGAAAACGGGATCGAGCTGGGCAGGCGTCAGCGGAGCGTGGGGAAAGGTCTCATTGCTGGCGAGGAAGTCGGCGACGATTCTTTCACGATCGACGCCCAGCATTGAGAGGATCATCGCGGCGGCGACTCCGGTGCGATCGCGGCCCGCCGAGCAATGAAAGAGCAGGGGATAAACGTCGCGCTCCGCCAGGAGCTTGAAGAACGTGCGCCAGTCGTGACGAAAATGCATCACGAGCGCCAGGTGCTCGTTGCCAGGCTGCGAGTTGATACGCGTAAACCCGGTGTTATTGAACCATTCGTCGCCCATCGGGATGTGCGCCCACCGAACGTTCGGATGCGTCGCCGGAACGGGCGTGCCGAGATGCTTCACTTCCATCCGGCTTTGCAGAGTCACAAGCGTCTTCAGCGGGAGCTGCTTGACGGGCGAATGATCGGGCACTTCCGATAAATGCGATGAGCGGAACAGCTTGCCGCGGCGTACGCGTCGGCCTTCGTGCGCTGGATGCCCGCCGAGATCGCGAAAATTCTGCGCCGCCATCCGCCGCAGCAGGTCGAAATCGATAACGACGCGCTGCTCGGGCGCCTGGAAACCGGTGTTGTTCGGATTCTTCGCTTCGTCAGACAAAGCTTCATGCCTCGAATCTATTCTAACCGGAGCCGATGCTGGCTGGGAACCGTTCGCGTCCTGCGGCGGGCGTGAAACTCTGCTTAAAGCGCGATTGCGAGGCCGTGAAGGCGACTCAACTTATTGCTGCTGAACCTGCTTCTGCGATTGCGATTGCGCCGATGACACCGGTTCGATCGTCAGATCGACCGACATGATCTGGGTCGCGCCCTGACTGCGATACACGCCGCGCAGCGGAGGAACGTCGGCATAGTCGCGTCCGACGGCGACGCGGATGTGACGCTCATCGGCACGGCATCCGTGCGTCGGATCGAATCCGACCCATCCGAGGCCCGGCAGTTCCGCTTCGACCCATGCGTGACTGGCCTGCGCGCCGAGTTGCTCGATTCCCGGAGAGCCCGGCGGCGGCGCGAGATAGCCCGAGACATATCGCGAGGGCACTCCCGCAAGGCGCAGCACGCCGAGCGTCAGATGCGCGAAGTCCTGGCACACACCACCGCCCACGCGCAGAATTTCATCCGCGGTCGAATGAACGACTGTCACACCCGGCTCGTACGCGAACTGATCGCGGATGAATCGCACGATACGCCCGGTGTATTCGGCGACGTCTTCATCAGGATCGGGCCGCGCCATCCAGAAGAATTTGCGCAGCGACTGACTGTGCGGCACGTGATGGCTGGGGCTCAGAAAATCGAACTCGCGGCTCACGCGCTCGGCGTCATGCGTGAGGAACTCGCCGAAGGCGAGCCGCTCGGTCTCTTCGGTCGGCTCCGGATCGCGCTCCACGAGTGAGCGTGCACTGACGGTCAGCGTTTCGTGCGGCGGGTAGATCGAAATCGAATGCGTATGATTTCCGTAGTAGTCGGTGAACTCGTAGACCGACCCTTGCGGCTCGATCACGAGCTCGAACTCGAGGCAGCGCTGACGCCGCCAGTCGAGCGGGCGCATCCGCAGTTCATTTTGCGATTGATACGCCGGCTTCTCATACTTGAAGCTGGTGGTGTGGCAAATCCGGAGCAGCATTTTGAATTAGTCGGTCTTGAGGTACTGGTCGAATAGCTGACCGTATATCTCCTCGCACGAATCCTGGATCCGAAGCAGGAACTCGTGCAAGCCCTTTTCGAGAACATCCTTGGCCGGGCGCGCTAAAAGCTCGCGCCTTAGCTCGCCCAACGCCGGCGTCCCGCCTTCCTCGCGCGGCGAGCCCCGCCTGATACGATCAAGCGCGCTCGCAACTTCCTCGATCGCATATCGCGCCGAACGCGGGAACGTAGGATCGAATAGCAGTATATCAATGATCTTGTCGACGCGAATATTGTTGCCGTGGAGCTTGCGATAAGCCTCCAGGCCCGACGCGCTGCGCAGAACCGCCGCCCACTGCAGCAAATCGATGGGCCCGCCCACGTCCTCGAGCCGCGGCAGCAGGAAGTGATATTTCACGTCGAGCATCCGCGACACATCCTCGGCGCGCTCGATCATGATCCCGAGCCACATGAAATCGTAGGAAAGGTCGCGCGGAATCGTGTTCTGCATGATTCCCGCGATCCGGTAGAAGCAGTCCTTCAGATCGGCAAAGAACATGAACACGCCCGGCGAGCTGAACATCTCGGGCTTCCATTCCGCGGCGCTCAGGAAAAGCGTGTTGATGTCGAGCCAGAGCTCCGAGGAGATATGATGGCGAATCGCGCGCGCGTTCTCGCGTGCCACATTGATGCAGTTCCGAATCGAGTTGGAATTTTCGAGGTCGAGCGTCATGAAATTCAGCACCGACATCTCGTCGGCGCTGTTGTAACGCTCCTCGAAGTTGCGGCGCTCGCCGAAGATCGCGAGCACAGGGTCCCACGGCGCCGCGTCGCGCGGCGGCGTCTCGATCAGCAGGTGATAGTTGACATCGACCACGCGGGCCCGCCACTCTGCGCGCTCAAGATTGCGCGAGAGCCAGAACAGATGATTCGCGATGCGCCGCAGCACTAGGCTTCGATCACCCAGGTGTCCTTGCTCCCTCCGCCCTGCGACGAGTTCACGATCAACGAACCTTCGCGCAGCGCCACGCGCGTGAGTCCGCCCGGCAATACTCGCGCCTTCTGACCCAGCAGGATGAAGGGGCGGAAGTCGATATGCCGCGGGCCCAGCCGCGTCGAGGCATCGCCGCGGCCGTGGATGATCGTCGGATGCACCGAAAGCTGCACCACGGGTTGCGCGATGAACGCAGCCGGATCCTTGACAATTTGTTGACGCACCTTTTCCAGCTCGCGCTCGTCGGCCTTGGGACCGATCACTACGCCATAGCCGCCCGAAGCGCCAGTCGGCTTTATCACGTAGCGCTCGGGATTCTTGAGCACGGTGTCGCACACGTCGGGGTTGCGCAGCAGGAAGGTCTCGACGATCGGCAGGATCGGCTCTTCGTTGAAATAGTAGCGGATCATCGCCGGCGTGTAGGCATAAATCGCCTTGTCGTCGCAGATTCCGGTGCCAATACCGTTGGCGACCGTCGCATTGCCCGCGCGCAGCACCGACGTGAGGCCCGGCACGCCGAGCAGCGAGTCAGGGCGGAACACCAGCGGATCGAGGAAGTCGTCGTCGATACGGCGGTACAGCACGTCGATCTGCTTCAGGCCGTGAACCGTCTTCGAGTAGAGTTTGTGATCAACGCAGACGAGGTCCTGGCCCTCGACCAGCTCGATACCCATCTGCTGCGAGAGGAAAACGTGTTCGAAGAAGGCTGAGTTGTACGGTCCGGGAGTGAGCAGCGCAACGACCGGATTCGATTTCTCGCCCGGTGCGATTTCCTTGAGGCTCTCGAGCAAGTCGGCGGGATAGCGCTCGACGCTGCGCACGCGTGAAGCGCGAATCAGGTCGGGCATCAGGCGCGTCATCACCAGGCGATTCTCGAGGACGTATGACACGCCCGACGGCGTGCGCGCGTTGTCCTCGAGCACGTAGAATCGGCCGTCGCTGCCGCGCACGAGGTCGATTCCCGCGACGGTCACGAAGTTGTTGTGCGGAGGACGGATGCCGACGGCGGCGCGCCTGAACTGCGGGCATCCGAGCACCAACTCGCGCGGCACGATACCGTCGTTGAGGATGTTGCCCTCGCCATAGACGTCGCCGACGAAGGCGTTGAGCGCCTTCACGCGCTGGATCAGTCCGGCTTCGATTTCGCGCCAGGTCTCAGCGTCAATCACGCGGGGTATCGGATCGAAAGGGAAGATGCGCTCCGTGCCGGCTTCCTCGCCATAGACGTTGAAGGTCACGCCCATGCGGCGGAACATCCGCTCGGCGCGCACGCTGAGGTCGGCGAGGCGATCCGGCGGAGTTGAGAACAGGGCGTTGGCGATCCCTGTGCATCCCGCGCCAGGGCGCCGCGAGATGTCGAGCATCTCATCGAAGACGCCATCGCGCGACCGATAAGCCGCCCAAAGAGGCGTCGCTTTGCTGATTTCGGTTACAGTGGTACTCATCCAGCCTCCGCCCGGTGCCGACTATGTGTGCGATTTAGTCGCGCTTGCATCCGAGCCCGTGCTCGGATGAGCAAGCGTTATGCCGTTCGGCTGGTGATTTCAGACTGAATTCCTGCGAGATAGCGGGAGTAGGCTGGCCACTTGGTCAGCAGCTCGGCATGCGTCCCTGATGCGGCAATCGTTCCCTGGTCGACAAAATATACCCGATCGCAGGCCGCAATGGCACTGGCGCGATGCGCGACAATCAGCACGATGCGATCACGTGCAAGCTCGCGCAGCGTCGCCATCAGCGAGTGCTCGCTGCCCGAATCCAGCGGAGCGGTAGGCTCGTCGAGAATCAGAACCGCGGGCTTGCGCAGCAGCGCCCGCGCGATCGCGATGCGCTGCTTCTGACCCACGGACAGCCGTGCGCCACGACGGCCGAGCATCGTCGCATATCCTTGAGGCATTTGCTCGATGAAATCCGCGGCGCCCGCCGCCCGCGCCGCCGCCTTTACGTCATCGAGCGAGGCATTTGGGACGCCGTAGCGGATGTTGTCGGCAATTGATGCGGAAAACAGCGCCTCCTGCTGGAAGACGAAGCCGACGCGGCGCCGAAGCTCGCGAGTCGAAAATGCTCGCGACGAATGTCCGTCGAAATCAATATCGCCGGCGAGCGTTTCGATGAAGCGCGGAATCGCATAGATGATCGTGGTCTTGCCGGCGCCGCTTGGACCCGCGATCGCGATCATTTCGCCGCGCCGCATCAACAGCGATACCTCGTGCAAGATCGGTTCGTCATTGTATCCGAGCGCGACATTCTTCAACTCGATTTGTGTCACCGACTGCCGCATCGCGCCGTTGCCGCTGAGGCTATTGTCGCTGCCGAGGCTGTCCAGCACGCTATGCACGCGGCGCATCCCGGAAACCGCGCTCTGCAGGCTCGCCCAGGTAACGCCGATGTAGCCCATCGGTACGATCAGCATTGCGCCATAGGTGACGAGGAGCAGGACGTCTCCCAATGTGATGCGGCCGTAAATCACTTCGAGCAGCAGGTGATACAAGGCAACGCCCGCGAGCATCGCGACGAGTGGGACCAGGACGAACGCGCACGCCATGATGAGCGCGATAAGCTTGAGCGTCTCCGTGTAGGAGCGCCGGCTGGCGGTGTCGATATTTGAAGCTTCGCGGGCTTCCTGGCCGAAAGCCTTGATCAACTGAACGTGAGCGAGGCGCTCTTCGAAGGCCGCCATCACGTCGCTGCCGCGCTCGCGCATCCGCTGATTCTGATTGCGAAAGAGCCGGCCAAAGATTCCCGAGCCGATCGCGACCGTCGGCAGCATCAGCGCGGCAATCAGCGGGATCAGTGGCTCGTTGCGGAACTGGGCCCACAGAATCACAATCGTGCAGACAAAGGTTAACAACGACAGCAGCGGCCGCACGATGCCGTTGTAGAGCAGGTCGTTGATCGACTGGCTGTCGTTCATCGCGCGAAATACCGCGTCGCCGATTTTCTGATCGTTGTAAACAGCCAGTGGAGCGCCGAGGAAGCGATCGTACACCGCAGTTCGTACAGACTGGTTGACGCGCTGCGTGAGATCGATCGTTATCGCCGTTTCGAGATACCCGAACAGGCCGTTCCAATCGCTGCCGCCGCCGTTCGCACCGTTGCCAGTCGATCCCGCCTGGTCGAGGCTGCCACCGCCAACTTCGGTATCGAGGCCGGTCGGCTGCTCGCCCGCTGCACCAATCAAAACGAGGGTGAAGCCTAAGAACACGATGACCGCCGTAAGCAGGGACCATCGTCCCGGACCTACGATCGGCAACAGGATCGCCGCGGGCAGGCCGGTCAGCGGATGCCCGTCGATCACGTTGTCGATGATGATCTTCATCGGCCACGGTCCGAGCAGATAGAAGACCAGCGCGAAGGCAATGATCGAGCACTTGAGCGTCACGAGGCGGCGATGCTCGGCGATGAAGGGCCAGCTCTTTTTCAGAACGCGCCATGCCTCGGCGGCACTGAGCGGGGCTGTTTCGTCGCGATAAAGACGTGTCGGCCGCGCTTCGCCGTCAGGCATTGCTCTCTCCGGCCAGCGTTATATCGAGCGAAGCAGAATCGCTCGCGACGATTTGGCCCGCGTCGAGGCGAAAGACCGTGTCGGCGAGCGCGGCAGTCGTGCCGCGATGCGTCACCACAATCACCATCCGCGTCGGCGCTTCATCGATCCATTCGCGGATTCCCGCGAGGACCTGGCGCTCGGTAGCACCGTCGAGCGAGGCCGTCGGCTCGTCAAGCAGAAGTATCTGCGCGTCGCGGAGCAGGGCGCGCGCCAATCCGATTCGTTGTGCCTGCCCGGTCGAAAGCTTCGATCCCTGCTCACCAAGCAGCGTGTGGAGTCTGTCCGGAAGCGAGCGAAGATACGGCTCGAGGCCCGCGCGCCGCGCCGCAACCAGGATCTGCTCTTCCGATGCAGCCGGATTGCTATAGGCAATATTGTCGCGAATCGATGCGGCGAACAGCGGGTTCTCCTGCAGCGCGACGGAAATAACTCCGCGCCACGCAACCAGTTGAAAATCGCGTATGTCGATTCCGTTCGCGGTGATTTTTCCAGATGCGGGATCGAAGAATCTCAGCATCAGGTTGAGCATCGTGCTCTTGCCCGAGCCGCTTTCGCCCGCGACCGCCGTGATTTTGCCGGCGCGCGCCTCGAGACTCACGTCGCGCAGCACCGGCTCTCCGCCGTCGTAGCTGAAGCTGGCGCGCTCGAAGCGCAGCGCGTCGATCTTCGATGGTGGCAATTCCGAGCCGCTCTTCAACTCGGAATCGCCTTGCGTGGCGAGGAACTCGAGCACGCGCGCCATCGCGATCGTCGTGTCCTGCAACGCTCCCCAGTCGTTCACCAGGTCGGCGGTGCGCTTGGTGGAACGCTTAAGGATGACGAGCGTTCCCTGGAAGGTCCCGAGCGAGGCCGCGGCGCTCAGGAACGCGCCCCCAAGGAGAACCTGCCGTGCGCCCAACCAGATGGCCGCGATCTGCGCGATGCCTAGCATCGTGTTGTTTATGACCTTGTACCGCACGAACATCATGCGCGCCCGCCGCGCCGCCATGAACGCGTCCCAGTTGTCGCGTGCGTAGATTGCGCCCTCGTTTTCTTCGGTGCCAAAACTCTTGACCGTTTTGATCGAGGCGAGTGTTTCTTCGATGCGGGTAATTGCGTGCGCCATCCCTTCGCGTTCCGTCACGAAAGCGCGTCTGAGGCTCGCGCTGTAATAAACCGCCAGCGCGATGGCGGCGGGGATGAGCAACGCGAGCAGTATCGCCATCGGACGATTCAAAAGCGCGAGCCAGATCAGATCGGCGACGATAAACGGAACGCCCAGCAGCGGCCGCATAACCAGCGTCGCGATCACCCGCGAGAAGACGGCCGAGTCCTGGAACATCCGGAACATCGCGTCGCCGATCTTCTCCTCGCCGTGAAAGCGCAGGCTGAGATCCTGCAAGCGCGCGTAGAGATCGACGCGAAAGAGGTTCGTGACCTGCTGGAGGATCCAGACGACATATCCGTAACCGAGCGCAACGATCGGCAGCACAATCGCGCCGACGATTGCGGCAGTGACCACCAGATGCATCAGGACCGTCTGGCGGCTCGCATCGAGCGGCGCATGGATCAGGAATGCCTCGATGCGCGTTAGTGGATGACCGTTGCCGATCACGTCGAACAGGATGCGCGCGATCGCGACCGCGATAACCCCAACCGGCAGCGCGAGGGGGAGGATCGCGAACATCAGGAACATCAGATGCCGCCGGTACGGCTTCACGAACGGCCAGATCCTGCTGTAGAGCCGGAAGATGTCGCGGGAGCGGATGTGGTGCGGATGGGGAAAGCTGAGTTCTTGCGCGGGCGGTGCTGCGATTTCAGAGACGGGCATCAGATTCAGCACCTTGCATCATTGGAGCGCGCGCTCAGCCATTGTGTACGCCCGGATCATACTGCCTGGGAAAGTTCCCCGTAAAGGCAGCCGATGTTATCGTCGCCGCAGTAAATTCGCTGCGAGGAGTTCGTCATGCCGGCTCTCCTGTTCGAAAAACGCAACCATATCGCCTACCTCACCTTCAATCGTCCCGAAGTCCACAATTCATTCAACCCCGAGCTTATCGTCAGGCTCGGCGAGGCCTGGCAGGAGATCGACAAGGATGACGACGTGCGCGCCGTGATCGTTTCAGGCGCCGGCAAGGTCGCATTCTCTGCGGGCGCCGATCTCGGCAAGTTGATTCCGCTGTTCACGAAAGCGCGCAAGCCCGAGGACGAATGGGATCGCAAGCTGCTGGCGAAGCGCAAGCTCAGCGATATCGCACTGCTGCGCGGCTACAATACCTCAAAGCCCGTAATCGCCGCGGTCAACGGTTTTTGTATCGCGGGCGGCATGGAATTCATCCAGGCCACCGACCTCCGCGTCGCATCCGAGAATGCGAGCTTCGGGCTCCAGGAAGTGAAGTGGGCGATCATCCCGGGCGCCGGCTCGCTCGCGCGTCTGCAACGTCAGATTCCTTACTGCAAGGCGATGGAGATTCTCCTGACGGGTAATCGAATTGACGCGAACGAAGCGTGGCGGCTCGGACTCGTTAACTACGTCGTGCCGCAGGAGAAGCTGCTCGCGAAAGCAGAAGAACTGGCGGCGACGATCGCAGAGAACGGACCGCTCGCGGTGAAAGCAATCAAGGAAGCGGTGCGCCGCACCTCCGGCCGGCCCTACGAGGAAGCATTCAAGATCGAAAACGAATGCGCCCGCGAGGTGATGCTCTCCGAAGACGCCAAGGAAGGCCCCCGCGCCTTCATGGAAAAGCGCAAGCCGGTTTACAAAGGAAGATAAACGCGCAGTGAGCACCCTTTCTGCGCCTCTCAGTATCTTTCTGGTCCCCTCTCCTAGGATAAGGAGAGGAGATCAGACAATAAGGAGATGGGATTCAAAAAGAATCAGTATCAGGCGCCGGCGAGCGCTCTTACAGTGTTTGGATAATCGCGCTTGGCAGTCTGGGCGGGGCCGATCGGGAACACGACGGGATGGGTTACGCCGGCCGCGCGGAAGCGGGCGACGAGGTCGCGGCCGGCCTGTGGCGGTCCGAAGGCGGCGATCTTACGGCACGAGGCCTCGCTGATCTGCTGCGGCGCTTCGTCGCGTTTTCCTTCGCGCCACAGTTTGCGAACTTGCTCGAACTCCTCGGCGAGGCCGTAGCGCGCGAACATCTTGTTGTAGCTATCCACGAACGCATAGCCGGCGAGCTCGCGTCGAAAAGTGTCGACCGCCTTGTCTTCCTCTTCCGTGATACACATGCGGATGTAGATTCCGACATCAACCGCGTTGGGATCGCGCCCGGCGCCGATCGCGCCCGCCCGAATCTGCTCGACCATCGGCGCAATCGCCTCGGGCGGCGAATAGTTCATCAAAACGCCGTCGGCGACTTCGCCCGCGAGATGCAGCATCGGCTCGTTGAGCGCGGCCAGATAGATCCGCGGCGGACGGGACGCCGTGATCCGCATCCCGAGGCGGAAATCAGACTTGTAAACCTCGCCCGCGAACTTCGAGCGGCCCTCGCTGAAGAGCTGGCGCATGATCGTGACGCACTCGCGCATCGCCGTGATCGGTTTGCGATACGACGCGCCATGCCAGCGCTCAACGATTATTGGGCTCGACACGCCGAGGCCCGCGATCGCACGCCCGCCGGAGAACTCGTTGATGGTGAGAAAGCTCATCGCCATCGCGCCCGGAGTGCGAATCTGGATCGGGATGACGCCGGTCGCGAGCTCGGCCTTTCTCGAATTGAGCGCGAGCGCACCGAGGCTGACCAGCGCGTCCGGGCCTGATACTTCGGCGATCCAGAACGACGTGTAGCCCGCCTCTTCGGCTTCATTAAGCAGGGCGAAGCGTTCGTTCATGGGACCGCTGGTTAGCGAGGTCTGCAAGCCAAGTTTGTTTGCCACGATTGATTCCTTGTTGTGCAACTTATCGTTTCAGCCGGTGATGCGGGGAGCCTGGAACGTGCCCGTGAGCTGATAAGGAGTCGGACCTGGCGGATGCGGCAGGCCGGCGAGCAGGAAGGCAAGGCGTTGCTGCGCGTCGGGTGTCACGTTGAGCGTAAACTGGATGTCAAGTTCACTGTTGCGGGGATCGGCGGCGAGCTGCACGGTTCCCGTGGCGCTGATTTCGATATCGCCGCCGCTCGTCTTGAAGTTCTGGATAGTCACGATTTGATTCTGCACCCCGATCGTCGCTTCGGCCTGACCGACCGCGACCGCCGGTAGCGGCGGCGGCGGCGTGAGATTTACGCTCTCCGCGTCAAGCTCGAGGTTGCCCGACGTTGCGACGGGGTTGACCGGAGGCACCCAGGCCGTGCCCTTGCCGGACAGCGCGCCGGCCATCCCGAGGCCCCAGACATCGAGCAGCTTGAGGTTCGCGAGCTGCAGGTTCCTCAGTTTAAAGCTGATCAGCGTGCCGCCCGCGCTGGGCCGCGCGACCGTATTGATATTGCCGCCGTAGAGATCGGCTTTGACGTGCAGGCCAGGATGAAAGATCAGGATGGAAAGAAGCGCCGGGGCGACGATTACACGCGGGCTGCTCAATACTGCCGCGCCGGGCGGCGAGAGCGGCGCAACCGTCACGTTGTCGAGCTCGGCGCCGAACGGGAAGCTATAGCCTTGCGAGCCGATCGTGATGCTGTAGCCCATCGGCGCGAGCCCGTCGGAGAGCGCCTGCGGATAGGGAAATCGCGCGGCCAGGAACGCGAAGAAGATCGATAACCCGATAATCGCGTACGCCGCGTAGGTGAGGCGCGAGTAGCTGGCCGCGCGCGGCTGCGGCTCAGCCATTTCGGGCGAGCGCGACGCAGGTCATGTTCACGTCGAACGAATGCGTGTCGGGCGTGCGGCGCTGGATGTGCAAATCGTCGATTCCGACCGGTACCGGCAGTGAGCTGATCCCGTAGAGCGCGTCGACCACCTGCTGCAGGGTGACGTTGCTGAGGCTCAGCTTGACGCTGAACTCCGTGAAGCTGTCGGACACCTTGCGCGGCGGATCGGGAACGATCGCGGCGATCTTGTCGCGGCCGAAACTCTTTGTCATCGCGGTCTCGACGACTGAGAAGAGCGCGAAGTCGCGGCTCAGCGGGACCGTATGATGCTCGGCCTGCGCCAGGTCGGCCTTGAGATCGATATAGGTCATCGCGAGATGCCGCACCTGGATCAGATCGACGCGGCGCTGGATGATCTTCTGCTGCAAGTCATCGCCGATATTCACGATCGGAAGATAAACGAAATTGTAGACCGCCAGCGCGCCGACCAGCCCGGCCGCGATTTGGACGAGCAGGCGCTCGCGCGGCTCAAGCTTCTGAAAGCGCGAGCGCGCCTGATCGTAGTACGGCTTGATCTGTGCGCCGGCCTGCCGCGCATAGGGCGCGACAAGGATGCCGACGCGGTTTGTCGCCGCGCGCAGCGGTGGACCGACAATCGCGCTGATGCGCTCGCGGACGGAGTCGAACCAATCGCGCAGCATCGCCTAGTTGTCCCCCTGGTCGCTCGAGCTTGGCGTGCTGGGCGCGACGGCGTCCTTGAAGGTCGCATCGATTTTGAAATCGACCTTGCTCGCGTCGGTGCCAGCCTTGGCGTGCGAGACTTCGATCGCGCCGAAGTAGTCGCTCATGTCGAGCGCGCGCTTGGCCTGATCCACCGTGGTGTACGAGTCGGCCTGTCCGCTCATGTGCACGCCGTTTTCGTCGAGCTGATAGTCCTCGATTTCAACCGGAAAGCGCGCGGGCAGGGCGCGCGACACGACCGCGAGCGTTTCGAGCGGCGAATGATGCGCGAGGTTGCCACCGATCAGCTTGAGCCGTTTGTCCATCTGCGCGATCCCCGAGCGCAGCGTCGTCACGGCCTGCGCCGGATCGGTCGGCCCAAGGACGGGCCTCGTTACAGCGCTGATTTGTTCATTGATGAGATGCAGCTGATGCAGTCCCGCGGCGACGCCGAAGCCGAAGTGAATCAGGGCGAACAGGAGCGCAACTCCGGCAAGGATTCCCGAAGTATAGAAGGGCGAGAAATCGCCACGCACGCTTCCGCGGAAGGCGAACTGGCCCTGTCGAAAGTTGAGCAGTTCAACCGGCCGCGATGGCATCTCACCGAGTAGCATCGCCACGCATGACGCGAAACGTCCGCTCGCGGGCGTGCCGTTTTCGAAGATCGCTGAATAGTCGAACTCAGTCGGATCGCGCACCGCGATTGCGAGCGCATCCGAGAGCATCGAGCGGACTGCGGGCGCTGCCGACGCGGTGCCGGCCAGAATCAAATCGGTTTGCTCGCCATCGCTGCCATGGGCCAGCAAGGTCTGCCGCACCGAGGCGACCACGGCATTGGATACGTTCAAGGGCGCGGGCGTGCCGTCAGGACTCAGCAGACTGCGATCGAGAGTGCGCAGCGCGCGCGGCATCCCCGCGGAATCGAGCAACACCATCGAGGTGAAACTCTGATCGGCTTCGATCACGAGATGCGACGTCGGTGTCGCACCATTCTGAGCGCGGCCGAAAAGCGCTGCCAGCGCGAGAGGCGCGAGCGTGACTATCTTGGGATCGAGGCCCGCGCCGGCGAGCAGCGCGATATGCGCTTCGAGGTCCTGCTTGCGCGCCATCGCGGCCATCACCAGCGTCTTCTCGCCATTGGTGCCGACGCGGGCGAACGCAACCAGGCCGTCATCTACGGGAAACGGCAGATGCTCTTCAAGCTCGTAGGGAACCACCTGATGCAGCCGGCGCATATCGGCAAACGGCAGCTCCAGGAGCCGCTTCACTACCAGACTGCCCGACAGCGACGAGATGACAATATCGACCGGGCCGGCCTCGCCCGCAAGGCGTTTCAGGGCGCCGCTCAGATCGGGCTCATCGTTGGCGCGAACCTTTTCGAAGGTGCCCAGAAACTGGAACGTGCTCCACGCGCGCTCGGCCAGAGCGGCGCGAACCCGATCGCCGGCCAGTTCAATTGCAAGAATCCGCTGCGCCATCCCCGCCCGCTATTCCTCGTGCCACACAGTCAACGTGCCGACCCCGGTCTGCTCGCGATGAAAAGTTGAAGTCACAATCTTGCGTGCCCCAGCGTACGTACCGATCCCGGTAATAGTAAAGAATTGGCTGCGGGTGGTTAAGAGCTGGGCGATACGGGTACCGAACGACTGGATGTCGGGCAAATTTGCCACGTCCGTCGATTGGGTGAAAGGCCTGACCGTGCGCGCCTCGATTATTTCCTTGACGCCCTTGGGATCTTCCATGAGCTGTGGATCGAGCGCCATCAGCACTTCGGGCGGGGCGGTATTGGCGTTGACCTGCGTCTCCGGCATCACGGTGATAAACGGCGCGATTCGATTGAAGACCGCGTCGGTGACGCCGCGCACCATCTTGAGGTCGCCGATCGTCGGCATCGGAGTGTTACGCGCCTGGTAAGGCGGTTTCAGCCGCAGGTAGAAATCGGACTCCGCGCCGCCCGGTGATTCGATACTGTCGGGATCGAGCCAATCGATAATAGCGGGCAGGATTCGCGGGTCGACGCCGAGGACGGTGAACAGGCGTTCGAAAATCAGCAGTTGCGGCTGATTGGGCTGGCCCTCATTGGTGATCAGGAGATTGATATTGAGTTTGCGCGCTTCGTCGACGATCGAGAGCGAAACCTGGCCGCCATCCAGATTCAGCGGCGGAAACGGCGCCGCCCACACGTCTTGCAACGAGTCGGCCGGTTGCTGGGACAGCATCTGCATGCGGGCGGATTGGGCCAGCAGCGCGAGGCCGGCCCCGGTCGCGGATCGCGCGAGGTAGTAGGCACGTATCTCATTGGCCTGATTCGCCGCCGAGACGAAACCGAGGCCGCTCTCGGACGCGAAATCGACCACGATCAGCGTCATCAGCGCGAGCCCGAGCAGCACGACCAACAGAGCAACGCCGCGCTCGGAGCGTTTGCCAACGCGCTTTACCATTGCGACACCGCCATCGGAATCATTACTTCGGTTCCGAAATCCAGAATACTGCCTGACGGCGTGGCCATCCGCATTTCGATCGCGACGGCGACCGGCAGTTGGCGGCCGGGAGGCAGGGCCGTTGAATCCCAGTTCTCGGTCCACTGATCGCCGTCGAAATAGCGCAGATGCAGTGAGATTACGTTGGGCGCCAAGATCACCGGATTGCCCGAGTCGTTGGTGTCGAGCAGCCCGCTCTGCTGCGAGCGGCGCAGCATCAGCCATCCCGGATGATGCGGGTTTCCGACCGTTGACCACGAGACGATATTCTCGGCGCCGTAACCGACGATCGCGCGGCCATGTCCGCTGTCCAGCGTCGACATCGTGAGCGAATCGGCGGTGTTGCCGAAGGCATTATGGCCGGCGCCGATGAAAACCACGCGACTCGGCACGATCGGCGTCTGCACCGCACCGCGAATCTCCTTGGTCATCTCCCACATCACGGCGCGTCCGGCGCGATCGGCGTAGAGGCGATCCTCGGCGTGGACCTTGCTCGCCGCAACCGCGTGGAACGACTCCGCCATCATCGCCAGGATAAGGCCGAGCACGCCGATCGCGAGCATCATCTCAAGCAGGGTGAAACCTGCCGCCGAGCGCGATCGTATGCGCGCCATCAAGGTCAATGCATTGGCCCCGTCGGCGCTCCGCCCTGTTGCGCAGGACCGCCGGCGCCTTGCTGCATTTCTTCGAGCGGCACCGGATTGTGGATGAACTCGCTAATCGTAAAGGCGTGACCGAAGCCGGCGCCATAGAGCACCGTCACGCGAACTTTGCGCACGTCGGGAAAGATCCCCGACTCCTGGACCAGGCGCAGCCATCGGTAATTCGGAAACTTATTCGGAAACACGGCGTTGAAGTCGCCGTGCGTGTTGCCGTCGTCCGGATAGCGCTGCAACTCGGCCTGCGTCATTACGACCTGCGCGAGCATCGCGGCGCGCGTTTCATCCTGGGCGTCGATCACGCTCTGCATACTGCGATGATGCAGTCCGAGCAGGGCCGTCAACCCCATGCCGAGGACGAAGATCGCGATCAGCACTTCGAGCAGGGTGAATCCGCGCGAGGCATCGATGTTCGGCGGATGGCTCACTGCGCGAACATCCTGTCGGGCTCGACATCGCCGTCGGCGATCCCGACAAGTCCGGTCAGCGGATTGAAGGCGAGCGTCATGACGTTGCCCGAGGCGTCCATCAGGTGCACCACGGTCGCGTCGACATAGCCCTCGGGATAGAACTGGCAGAAGGCGATTCCGCGGTTGGCGCTGCCGATTCCTTCGACGCTCACGTCGCGAATCCGCACGTCAGCCGGCAGCAGCACCGGCATCGAGCCCGGACTGTGATCGGGAGTGAAGCTCGGCTCGACGTTGACCGGCGTGACCGCGTAGGGATCGAGCTTGGTGACGTAGTAGCCGTTGCGATCGATGTCGAACACCAGCCGCAGGATGACCTTCTGTCCGGCGGCCTTGTCGAACAGGAATGTCGCGCGACCCGCGAGGCGACGCGACTCGCTCTTCAGTTTCGCGTAGCGAAATCCGCCGAGGTAGGGCAGGGCGAGCGTGATCATCAGCCCCATGATGAACAGCACGACGGCGATTTCGAGCAGCGTGAAGCCGGGCGCGCCGCGGCTGGATGGCGATCGCCGCCTGAGATCAGGTGCGCGGCCCGCGCGTGGCGGGAACCCGCTCATGAGTTCTGTGAACCGTCGATATCGTCAGCGCTCTCAACACCGTCAGGTCCGTAGGACTTCAGGATGTAGTTAGATCCATCGCTTTGGTAGACGTAGGGGTTGCCCCACGGATCTTTGGGCAGGCGTTCGATGTATCCGCCCGGAGGATAGCCCGGTGGAATCCGGCCCGAGGTCGGCGCCGACACCAGCGCCTGCAAGCCCTGGTCGGTAGTCGGGTAGAAGCCGTTGTCGAGGTAGTAGCGATCGAGGCTGGTCTTGAGCTCGGAGATATCGGCCTGAGCCTTGGTCTTCTTGGCCTTATCGGCGGCTCCCCGCAAGCTCTGCACGACGATCGTCGCGAGCAAACCGAGGATCAGGATCACGACCATGATCTCGATCAGAGTGAAGCCGTCCTGATTGCTGCGGCGATCGCGCATGGCACGCATCCTCAAATCGTTCATTGCATCAACTGGTTGAGCTGGAAGATCGGCATCAGCACCGCCAGCATCATGAAGACGATAACACCCGCCATGGCAAGCGTCATTACCGGCTCGAGCACGGTCGTCATCTGGCTGAGCGAGTGCGAGACCTCGCGTTCGTAGTTGTCGGCGACCCGCTCGAGCATCCGTTCGAGTTCGCCCGAGCGCTCGCCGACGCGGATCATTTCGATGAGTAGGGGAGGGAAGTAGCCGCTCTGCGAGAGCGTCTGGCCCATGCCGTGACCCTCGCGAATCTCTTCGCGGCTCTTCTCGACCGCGCCGCGCAGGAGGGTGTTCGTGATAACGCCTTTGACGGCATCGAGCGCCGGCAGCAACTGAACGCCGCTTGCGAGCAGCGTCGCGAGGGTGCGGGCAAAACGCGCGCAGATAATTCGCACGATAGTCGGCCCGATATACGGGATGCGTAGGATCGTTCGATCGTAGATGGCGCGCCCGCGCGGCGTCGACAGGATCGTGATGATACCCGCGACGAGCGCGACGACCAGGATCCCGATCAGCCACCAGTAGGTCGTCAACAAAGTCGAGAACGCGATCAGGATCTGGGTCGCCAGCGGCAATGCCGCATGCTGCTGCTGGAAGATCGTAGCAACCTGCGGCACGACGTATGTCACGAGGAATCCCATGATCGCGGCACCCACGCACATCATGATGATCGGATAGGTGAGCGCGCTGCGCACCTTGGTCACAAATTCGTTCTGGCGCTCGCTGTATTCTGCGAGGCGATCGAGCACTTGCTCGAGCGCCGCAGCCTGTTCGCCGGCTCGCACCATGCCGACGTACAGATCGGAGAAGACATCGCGATGTGATGCGATCGCGTCGGCGAGCGACGTACCTTCACGCACACGCTCGCGCACCTGCGAGAGCATCCGCTTCGTCACGGCTCGCGTGGCCTGATCGCTGAGCGCGCCCAGCGCATCGACGAGCTGTACACCCGCGCCAAGGAGCGCGCTGAGCTGCCGCGTCATCAGCGCCAGGTCGCTCGGCGACATCCCGCGGGTCATCTTCGGCAGGTAATCGGTCCACGATTTGGATGACTGCGCGGCGGCCGCAGCCTCGCGCCCGGCTTCCTCGCTCAGATCGGTTGTGAAAGTGCCCGCGGAGCGCAGCTTGGCGCGCGCCGCCCGCGCGCTCTCGGCATCGACAACGCCGCTGACCGCGCGGCCGCTCGCATCAAATCCGTGATACGCGAAAACCGCCATGCTGGATCAGTTCTCCGCAGCGCGCGCTTACTGGATGTCTTCCTGGGTGACGCGCAACAATTCTTCGATCGAAGTTTCGCCCGCCATAATCCGCGCCGCGCCATCCTGACGCAGCAGGATCATACCCTTGCCGGTGCAATGGCGCCGGATGGTCGAGGAATCGGCGTGCTGCATGACGAGCGCGCGAATCTCGTCGTCCATGACCATGAGTTCCTGGATCGCCATTCGGCCGCGATAACCGGTGGTGCGGCAGTTGCGGCATCCCTTGGGACGAAAGATCGTGCCGCCAGATCCGCTCGAGTCGCGCAGACCGATTCGTGTGAGCTCGGTCTGGCTCGGCACGTAGCGCTCCTTGCAATCGGGACAGAGCTTGCGCACGAGCCGCTGCGCCAGCAC
Organism: Candidatus Binataceae bacterium; assembly: GCA_035508495.1. Taxonomy (NCBI): domain Bacteria; phylum Candidatus Binatota; class Binatia (SeqCode); order Binatales (SeqCode); family Binataceae (SeqCode); species Binataceae bacterium (SeqCode). Next base: position 53,117 of record DATJMX010000035.1, on the reverse strand, counting down.
GGCCAGAATCGACGAGGAGACGAGGAACGGCTCGATTCCCATATCGACGAGGCGGGTGATCGCGCCGAACGAATCGTTGGTGTGAATCGTTGAGAAAACCAGGTGGCCGGTGAGCGCCGCGGTGATCGCGATTTCGGCCGTCTCGCCGTCGCGGATTTCGCCGACCATGATGACGTCGGGATCCTGGCGCAAAATCGATCGCAGACCGCTCGCGAAGGTCAGATCGATCTTCGGATTCACCTGCATCTGGCCGACGCCGCGCAACTGATATTCGATCGGATCTTCGATCGTGATGATGTTCTTCTCGGGCGAGTTGATACGGCTCAGGCAAGCATAGAGCGTCGTGCTCTTGCCCGAACCGGTTGGACCCGTCGCGAGGATGATGCCGTGGCTCTGGCGAATCAGGCGATCGATCTTCTGGAGGTTGTCGCCGGAGAAGCCGAGGTGGTCGAGGTTTACATCCACGGCGGCCTGCGCGCGGTCGAGCAGACGAAGCACGAGACGCTCGCCGAAGTGAGTCGGAATCGAAGAGACGCGGATATCGATATCGCGGCCCGCGATACGCAGACGGATTCTACCATCCTGCGGCAGGCGCTTTTCGGCGATATTGAGGCCCGCCATGACCTTGATACGCGAGGTGATCGCGGGTTGCAGGCGTTTGGGCGGCGACAACACGTCGTAGAGCATGCCATCAACACGGAAGCGCACGACCAACTCGCGCTCGAAGGCCTCGACGTGGATATCGCTCGCGCGGTCCTTGACCGCTTGCGAGAGAATTCCATTAACCAGCTTTATGATCGGCGCGGCATCGTCGGATTCGAGGAGATCGAGCGGCTCATTGGCCAGCTCATTGGCGACCAGGTCGAGGCGCTCCTCGCCGAGATCGATCATCAGGTCTTCAGCCGTGGTCGCCGCCGCCTGATCATAAACCCGATTTATTGCTTCGATGATAACTTCGTTGGGCGCCACCACCGGCTCGATTTGCTGGTCGAAGAGCAGCCGCAAATCGTCGAGTGGTTCATAATTGGATGGATCGGCAACCGCCACCGTCACGGCAGTATCGGAACTGGCGATCGGCAAAAGCCGGTTCTTCTTGGCGTAGTTGATGGGAATCTTCGCGACCAGTGTCGGGTCGAGCGAGTTTTCGTCGATATGAGCCTGGAACGGCAGGCGATATTCCTGTGCGAGTGCGCGGGCGAGGCGCTGAGGCTCGAGCGCGCCCATTTCGACCAGCACGTCCGCGATCTCCTGGCCCGGCTTTTTGCGCTGACGCGCCTTGTCGAGGTCCTGAGGAGAAACCCACGAACGATCGAGCAGGATGGCCTCGAAAGTTTTGCGCGCGGTCGCCATTACCCGATGAAAATACGGATCAATAGACTTTCTGTCATCATGCAACCGAACGCGAAACCTGAGGGTAAACCGCTAACTCGCTCCATCGTGCATAATTAGACACGATGCATCTGGTGGCTTGCAAGATAACCCTGATCGAGCCTGCAATCGGCAAAACTACCTAGTAGTGGGAAGTTCCGCTGCTCCCGGGCCCGCCCATGATTCCTCCGCCACCGATCCCCACGCCAAATCCGGTCCGTTGCTTGGCTGGCGTCGTGTGCTCAACCTCCTGCCATGAGACGAGCTTGCCACCAACAAACTTCAAATCCAGGAAAGTTCCCTTGTCGCCTTCCTTGGTCGAAGTGTAGAGCAGCCCCGCGACGATATCATTGCTGTTGGGCTTATAGGGATAGCTCCAGACCTCGTCGCCGTCGCGCTGGTAGTCTCGGATCGTCGGCTCGCCGAAGCGCGCATGAATTTCCGATGAACTTTCGCCCACCTGGATCGAATCCGCCATGTGCGAGGCCTTGATCCGTGTTCCGGCCTGGTAGGCAACCCCACATCCGGCGAAACCCAGCAATGCCACCGCGCCGGCGACCAACGAAAATCTGGAAATCGTCCGCACCGAGGGGATTCTCGTGAGCCCGACAATCAAAGTCAACGCACAGGCGAATTTCTCCGTGTGCGTAGGCCACATCTGCGCTGCATGTGCTATACACGAGGCGATCATCGACGCCCGAAGGAGGCCTCAATGGCGCGCCGACTGACACTCGTGAAAGGCGCTTCCGAGCGCGGCGCCCTGGTTTACGGGATGCGGATGTTCGACGCGGGCGCGATCGCCAGCGTCGAGCAGGCGCGCGTCACGCTCGCGGGCGGCGAAGGCGCCGGCGTCACGATGCATCTGATCGAAGGCACCCGCGCCCAGATTCGGCGTCAGCTCATGCAGAGTATCGACGCATTCTTCGAGTTGCTCGACGAAAACTAGCCGGCAGGCTGAGGAGAATTTCGATGAACCTGGAATTTATCAAGTACGAGAAACGCGGCCACATCGCCTACATCACCTTCAACCGCCCCGAGCGGATGAACGCGCTCCATCCGCCATGCCACGTCGAGATGGACAATGTGTGGGACGATTTCGTCGCCGACAAAGCGATGTGGGTCGCGATCGTCACGGGCGCGGGCGAAAAGGCCTTCTCCGCCGGCAACGATCTGCGCTGGACGGCCGAGAATCGCGGCCGGCTCGACACCATGATGCGCTCCAAAGGCGGCTTTGCCGGGATCACGGCGCGCTTCGATATTTACAAGCCGATCATCGCGGCGGTTAACGGCTTCGCACTCGGCGGCGGATTCGAGATCGCGCTCGCTTGCGATATCATCATCGCGGCGGATCACGCGCGCTTCGGACTGCCGGAGCCGCGCGTTGGACTCGCCGCAGCCGCAGGCGGAGTGCATCGTCTGCCGCGTCATATCCCGCTCAAGATCGCGATGGGCATGATGATGACCGGCAAGCACATCACCGCCCAGGAAGCTCATAAGTGGGGTATTGCCAACGAAGTCGTGCCGGCCAAGGATCTGATCGCGACGGCAGAGAAGTGGGCCGCCGAGATCATGGAATGCTCGCCCATCAGCATCCAGGCGAGCAAGCAGTCCGCAATGGACGGTCTCGGAATTCCAGTCGCGGAAGCGATGGGAAAGTCGTACGATCTGATGCAGAAGCTTTTCCGCTCGAAGGACGCGGTCGAAGGGCCGCTGGCATTCTCAGAGAAGCGCAAGCCCAACTGGACCGGCGAGTGATGTAATGCCAGACGAGCTCGTACTGATCGGGCATATGATGCGCCAACTGGTCGCCGCGTACGCGACCGCGGCGATCCCGCCGATCGGTACGGGCTCGTTCTGGATCATCGTGTGTTTTTACGGCGTGGTGTCGGTGCTTTTCGACGATGAAACGCCGCGCGGCATCCCCGGAATCGATGTGATTTATCAATTGAGACCCGACTTCAACCGCGACAATCAGTAGCGGGGACCTCTCGAAAAATCCTTAAGGTTCCTGCGCTTTTCGAAAGAACAGGGGATGCGCTTGCGGATTGATTCCGGGATTGATAATCATTCTCAACATGTACGTATGCATCTGCAACGCGATCACCGACCGTCAGGCGCGCGCCCATACCGATTCTTCGTCGTGCTCGGTGGCGGCCTTTTATCGCGCCCTTGGCGTCAAGCCGAAGTGTGGCAAATGCGTGCCCGCAGTGCGTCAAATGCTTGATTCCGGCTCCGCTGAGATTCGCCAGGAATCGTTAGCCAACATTGAGCGCTAAGCGCTCTTTCGCCCGCACTCCCATTGTACATAAACTGATCTGGTCGAGACTGTCGGCCCGGAGAATACCGTGAAGGGTGATCCTCAGGTAATCCAGTTCCTCAACACCGTGCTCCGCAACGAGCTGACCGCGATCAATCAATATTTTTTGCACGCGAAGCAGCTCGACCATTGGGGTGTCACGAAGCTCGGCAAGTACGAACGCGATGAATCGATCGTCGAGATGAAACACTCCGATCACATCATCGAGCGCATCCTGTTTCTCGAGGGTCTGCCCAATCTCCAGGATCTCGACCGCCTGCTGATCGGCGAGAACGTCAAAGAAGTGCTCGAATGCGATCTGAAGCTCGAGCTGAAGGCGCTGGGTGATCTTCGCGCCGCAATCGCGCACTGCGAATCGGTCAAGGACTTCGTCACCCGCGACCTGCTCGAAGGAATCATGCACGAAGAAGAAAAGAGCATCGATTTCATCGAGGTCCAGTTCGACCTGATCAAGCAAATCGGAATCGAAAACTACATCCAGCTCCAATCCAGCAGCGCGAGCTGACCTAGCGTCCGAGGTACTGCGCGAAGAACGACTCGATGCGCCGCCAGCTGTCCTCGGCGGCGTCGTGGTTGTACTCGGCCTTCATCGGGCCGATGCGGCCGATCGTCGAAAGCACGCCTGAGTTCTGGCTCATGAAGCTGTGGCCGGCGCCTTCGTAGATCTTCACGTCGTGCGGCACGTTCTTCTCGGTGAGTAGCTTTTCGAGGCGCTCGCCCTGCGATGCAAACATCTTGTCATTGCGGCCGTAACTGCCAATCACAGGACAGATGCCGCTCAACTGCTCAGGCGTCTTCGGCACGTCGCCGTAGAACGTCGCGGCGACCTTGAGCGGTGCGCGAATCGCGTACATCAGTGCGAAGCCGCCGCCGAGGCAGAATCCGATAACGCCGATTCGCGACGGATCGACCGCTGATTGCTGCTGCAGGAAGATCCGCGCCGATTCGAGATCCTTGAACGCGTCGCCCTCGCCGCGATTGAGCGTCATCATCGTGCGCGCCACGCACATCAATTTGTTGCCGCGCCGATCATAAAGATCCGGTGCGAGCGCGGCGTAGCCGAGATCGGCGATCCGTCCCGTGATGCGCCGGATATCGTAGTTGAGCCCGAAGATCTCGTGAATCACGATCACGCCGGGATGCTTGGCGCCGTCGGCCGGCGCCGCATATGCGGCACGCATCATGAGACCGTCGTGAGTGGGAAAGCTGACGTCCTGGGTATTCATGGCGATGCTCTCGCGATCAGGTCACTTCTTGTTTCTGCGGCTTTTCGATTTGGGCCCTGAGCCGTAGTCGCCGAAAGGATCGTCGCGCTCGCGCACGGCCTGCCGGAAGCCGATATCGCCGGCCCGCGTGACGAAATCGAGGCCCTCCTGGGTATGCCGCGCGATTCCGTCAAAGAGCGAGCCGACCAGGCGCGACGTGCTGAGCCCCATGTTCTCCGCAGTATGGTTGCACAGCAGCTTCAGCATCTGGAGTTGATTCAGCGGCACCCGCGCCATCCGCTCGGCGAACGAAATCGCATGCTGCTGGAGCCGATTGTCGGGAACGGTTTCGAGAATGAGTCCGATTCGCGCCGCCTCCGGCGCGGGAATTTCATCGCCTGTCAGCAGGTAGCGCTTCGCGCGCTCAAGCCCCATGCGATAGACCCACATCGAGGTTGTCGGCGTGCCCCATACGCGCGAAGGCGGATAGCCGAACGACGCACCCTCGGCCGCGATAATCATGTCGGCGCACAACACCATGTCGGTGCCGCCGCCGATACACCATCCGTGGACCGCCGCGATCGTCGGCTTACTCGCATACCAGAGCTTCATGTAAACATTCACGTAGCGCGAGATCATCCGCAAGTCAGACGCGGAATCCCACGCCCGAGTGCGCTTCTGCTCCGCCGCCTGCGCCTGCGTCGCAAAGCCGAGCGCGTAGCCGCCGCAGAACGCCGGCCCCTCGGCCCGCAGCAGGATCACGCGCACCTCGGGCTCGGCGTCAGCGTCGTCGATCGCAGTGGCAAGCTCGTCGCGCAACTCGGGCGTAATCGTGTTGTACTCAGAAGCGCGCGTCAGAACGATCGAGCGCACGCCGCTATGTGTTTCGGTCCGAAGCGTCTTAGGCATCGCCAGTCACCAGCAGCCATATAACAGCAGCCGACCGCCCCGCGACAGGGCATCATTTCACTGCGCGGCAACGCGATTGCGCCGAGCATGATGTGGCACGCATTCCTGACCATCACCTAGAGCGAAAGCTGCCACCGTCGAAAAGCGTGCCGAGCGAAGTCGAAGGGACTCTCGGAGGCCCCTTCGCTGCCACCACAGATTTCTCGACTCCGCAAACTCCGCTCGAAATGACACAAGGGAGGCAGCCTTCGCTCAGGATCACGTTAAATGAATCCGGGATTTGACCAATCGTTAGCAGCGACAGCCAACGACCATCAAACTGAACAAAATACGCGACCTAGCCGCGCGTTGAGCCTCGCCGTATGGCGGCGCTCTCTTTCGGTCGAGTAGATTCGACTGGGAGGGGGGCAGGATGTACACGCAGGATCCGCGTTTCTGGCGGGCGGGAGCGATTGCGACGACGATCTTCATGAGCGCCGTGCTCGCGGCCCTCACGATCGACACCCTGAGGCAAATCACGCCCGGCGGGCGGCACGTTCCCGCCTACGAAGTAATCAATCGCGCTGTCACCTACGAATACGATCCGGCCCGCGGCGAGTATGCTCCAAAGATCGGCGCCGAAGAGCTGATCTTCGATCACAACTACAGTGCCGACGAGGCCGCGGCCGCGATCGCCAAGGGCAAGCTGGTGATTCAGAGCCGCGCCTGCATCGATTGCCACACCTTCTTCGGCAACGGCGCGTATTACGCTCCTGATTTGACTCGGGCGTGGATGGATCCGATCTGGGCGCGATATCCGGGGCCCAAGCGCGCCGAGCATCTGGCGCGATTCCTCATGAAGCCGCTCCGCCTCGGCTCCCGACCGATGCCCGATCTGCATATCCAGCGTGACGAGGCGGAGACGGTCGTCGCTTATCTCAAGTGGATGTCTTCGGTTGACAGCAACGGATTCCCGGACCGCTTCGGCGCGGCGGCGGCGCAATAGGAGGCGGGCGATGTATCGAGCGCAGCGGCTGGGCCTTAAATATCTGACGGCATCGATGGTGATGTTCGGCGCGATGATCGCCTTTGGCCTGCTCTCGGCCATCTACTACGTATTACCGGGATTCCTGCTCAACGTCTTTAACTTCAGCACCGCCAAGATCGTGCATATCGACGGACTCGTCATCTGGATGCTGATGGGCTTCATCGGCGCGATCTACTGGTTTCTGCCGCAGGAACTCGAGCGCGAGGTCGAGGGTATTGGACTTGCCGAAATCCTCTTCTGGGAGTTTTGCGCCGCGGTCGCGGTCGTCGTCGCCGTATTCATCACGGTTCAATATGGCGGGGCCAATGAGCTGAGCATGTGGTTCATCAACCAGGGCCGCAAGTACGTCGAAGCGCCGCGCTGGGCCGCAATTGGTATCGCCATTGTGGCAGTAGTGTTTGCCTACAACGTGATTGCGACGACGGTCGCGGCGCGCCGCTCGACGGGAATCATCAGCGTGCTGATCGCCGACCTCGTGCCGCTCGTCGTGCTCTATCTCGATGCATTCCCGGAAATGAGCAACATGTCGGTCGACCTGTTCTGGTGGTGGTGGCTGGTGCACCTGTGGGTCGAAGCGACGTGGGAGGTTCTGATCGGATGCATCATGGCCTGGACGCTGATCCATCTGGTGGGCGCGGCGCGGCGCGTGGTCGAGAGCTGGCTCTACGTCGAAGTCGCGCTGGTGCTCGGCACCGGAATCCTCGGCCTCGGACACCATTATTTCTGGATCGGCACGCCCCGCTACTGGTTCGCGATCGGCGGATTCTTCTCGGCGCTCGAACCGCTGCCGCTCCTTGGGATGGTCGTGCACGCCGTGTATGACGCCGGCGAGCGGCATCTGGAGGCCGCGAATCGGCCCGCGTTCTATTGGACGCTGGCCGAGGCCTTCGGCAATTTTCTCGGTGCCGGCGTATGGGGCTTCATGATGACGCTGCCCCAAATCAACCTGTATTCGCACGGCACGCAGTGGACCGCCTCGCATGGGCACTTCGCCTTCTGGGGCGCGTACGGATGCGGCGTTATTTCGGTGCTGTATCTCGCGATTGGCGAGAGTCGCGGATCCGTCGCGCTCGACGGCCGTGTGTGGAAATGGTCGTTCGCGCTGCTCAACACGGGGATGCTCGGGATGGCTGGTGCGCTTCTCGTCGCGGGAATCGATCAGGCGTTTTACGAGCGTGCGATCGGCGGCTCGACGTGGAACGCGTTCCTCTCGATGGAGGGCCGGCCGTGGTTTAACGAGAGCATGTGGGCGCGGCTCGCATTCGGCCTCGTCTTCGCCGCGGGCTTCGCGATTCTCGCCTACGATCTGATCGCGGTCCCAAAGCGCGAGCGCGTCGAATCGCGCCAAACGATGGCGGCGGCCGGCTCATGAATCCGTCAGCGATGGTCGAGACCGCACTGATGCTCGGCGCGCTCGTGATCGCGGCGGGCCTTTACGGCTTGCTCTATTGCGTTGCGCGTCTTAGGGAGAGTTCGTCGTTGAATGCCGCGAGCGGTGTGACCGGGGCGGTGATGTGTGCAGTCGCACTCGCAATCGTTGTCGTCACGCCGCTGCATCCCGGATGGAAAGTGCTGGTCGCGGCGAGCGCGGTGGTATACGTCGCGATTCCGCCGGTCACATGGCGCTACCTGGCCAGAGTTCATAGCGAAGGGAGCGAATCTCATGATTCCGAATCTGCTCAGCACGCTGATCGGATTGGGCCTCGTCTGCACCGTAGTGCTGGATAGCGCGGCGATCGAATCCCACGGTGTAGTGCTGCTGGTTGCCGGCGCGCTGCTGGTTGTGCTCGGCGTCCTCGCGTGGCGCATTGACTACCTCAAATGGCCTGGAGCGACGGCGCTCGTGTCAGGAGCAATAGTCACGATCACGTTCGCTTCGGGATTGGCCGCGCGCTCGGCCGAATCCGCCTACTGGATAACCTTCTGGAGCGGCAGCGCCGCCGGCGTCGTGTCGCTATGGTCCGCACTCTACCGCGGCCCGCTGGAGCAAGTACCTACTTGATGTCGTCAAGATTGAAGACCGTGCGCGCGCGGACGAGATCGAGAAGTTCGGCGGTCTCTCCGCCGAGCTTGCCCTTCTGCTCGGTCTGGATCACGATTGCGCCGCGGAAGTTCGCACCGAGAATCCTCGCCAGCGTGCGCAAATCGCAGTGCCAAAAGGACTCCGCGTCTTTCGAGGATATCTGGCTCGCCTTCGGCAGTGCCGCCATGACCGCCTGGTAATTCGGCGCCATCCGATCGACGAATATCGTGATGTGCTGACCGGCCAGACTTGGCGGGCTGAAGTCCAGATCCGGTTGCCCGTATGCGGATTCGAGTTCTTTGCGCGCCGCGGCATAGGGCTTCGTCGGCGGCTTGTTCGACCACGGCGTCTCCATCCACACGCCGAAGGTCCGCCGTCCGTCCTTTTCGCTCGAAAACCAGAGCTGTAGCGTGCGGCCGTCCTTTAGCGTCGTATCGATATGATAGAAGGGCGACTCCTCGAGGCCGCTCGACTTGACGTTGTTGCCAAGATAGCCGCCGAAGTTGCGCGGCATGCTCTTGCCGTAATCGCCATTGTAGAGCCCTTCGAGAAACTGCTGGTCGAGAGCAACCTCGTCACTTTCCGGCATATCGAGCGGGATACTCACCAGCCGCATTCTGTCTGCGGCTGACGCGGCGGAGACGAGAGCAAGAACGGCGAGAGTTGCCAGGAGGAGCGCTTTTCTCATGCGCTCCGGGTTTTACCTCATCGGCGAATCGGCGTCACGCGAAGGCTCCAACGGGCTTGGGGGAGGCTCGCGCTTTCAGAGGTGTCAACAAGCAGTTATCGATTTGATGTCCGCGCAAGTCGAGATGCCCGGAAATGTCTCCGTCGCTATCGCTACGGGAAAACGCTATCAAATCGCAGGGAGCAGCCGAACATGGATTCCTATCTAAAGCATGCACCACTCGCGCATACCTACTCGATTGTTGCGCGCGATGCCGCTTCGGGTGAGATGGGCGTCGCGGTCGAGTCGCACTATTTTGCCGTCGGCTCTGTCGTTACGTGGGCCGAGGCCGGCGTCGGTGCGGTTGCGACGCAGGCGCTGGCTGAGCCTTCGTACGGCAAGCTCGGGCTCGATCTGATGCGCGCAGGGAAGAGCGCGCCCGATGCGCTGGCCGGTCTCGTCGCGAGCGACGGCGCGAGTGCGATTCGCCAGGTCGCGATGGTCGATGCTCAAGGACGAGCTGCGGCACATACCGGCGCGATGACGATCGCGGAAGCAGGGCATATCGTCGGCGACGGATTCTCCGTGCAGGCCAACATGATGCTGCATGCCACGGTGTGGCCCACAATGGCCGAGGCCTTCAAGTCAGCCAAGGGCGAGCTCGTCGATCGCCTGCTTGCAGCGCTCGATGCCGCTGAAGCCGAAGGCGGCGATATTCGCGGCCGTCAGTCCGCCGCGATTCTCGTAGTCGCCGGCAAGAGCACAGGACGTCCGTGGTACGACACGCTCTACAATATCCGCGTCGACGATGGGCCCGAGCCGCTGATCGAAATTCGCCGCCAGCTCGCTGTCGCGCGCGCCTACACGCATATGCGGCTTGCGCAGAACGCTGCCGAGCGCCGCGACTTCGACACCATGACGCTCGAATTCGAAACCGCTTCGCGCCTCATCGGCGATAATCCCGAGATGCGCTTCTGGCACGCGGTGGGGTTGCTCAGCACCGGCAAGACCGACGAGGGTATCGCGAAGCTGCGCGCGGTGGCAGCAATTGATCGCAACTGGATCACGCTTGCGCTGCGGCTGCCGCCGTTCATGCTGCCTGTTGATGCGGCAGTCAAAGAACGAATCAGTAAAATCGCCTAGATCCGCGTCACGAACGCGACAATTCGACTTTTGGCCGCCACCACTCCTGCGATAAGCTTAGGTGCTGATCGCTACGCAACCAGGAGTACGCGAATGCCCCAGCCCAGCGGCGCGCACGATGCGGCCGAGACTTCACCGCGCGTGGAGTATGAACTGCAGCTCTATTATTGGATGAAGTTGATCCGCGCCTTCGAAGAGCGCGTCTCGCGATTGCATCGCCAGAACAAAATCTTCGGCGGCGTCTATTCCGGCGCCGGGCAGGAGGCGATCGTCACCGGAATCTGCGCCCCGCTCAAGGAGGGCGACTTCGTCGCGCCGCTCCATCGCGATATGGGCGTCTTCATCATGCGCGGTGTCGATCCCGGCCGTCTGATGGCGCAGCTCATGGGCAAGGAAACCGGGCTTTCGCGCGGTAAGGATTCGTTCCTGCACGGCGGCGACCTCGAGCACGGAATCTTCGGCTCGACCTCGATGCTCGGCTCGTCGCTGCCGGTCGCAGTCGGCGCGGCGCTCAAGTTCAAGATGAAGCGCGAGAAGAATATCGCCGTGGCGTTCTTCGGCGAGGGCGCGGCCTCGCGCGGCGACGTTCACGAGGCGATGAACTTCGCGGGTGTCCACAAGCTGCCCGTGCTCTTCGTATGCGAGAACAATCGCTACGCGTATTCGACGCCGCTCGAAAAGCAAATGGCGATCGAAGACGTGGCGGATCGCGCGCAGGCCTACGGCTTCAAGGGCCACGTATGCTCCGGGAACGATCTTCTCGCCGTCCTCGACGTAACCGAGCGCGTGGTGGAGAAGATGCGCGCCGGCGAGGGCCCGGCGCTGATCGAATGCAAGACGTATCGCTACCGCGGGCATAGCGAGCACGACGCGGCGCTCTATCGCGACAAGGAAGAGCTTATCGAATGGGAGAGCCGCGATCCGATTCCGCGCTACGAGTTTTATCTCGAAAAGAAAGGCCACGACATCAAGGGTATCCGCGAGCAGATCGACGCCAAGACGCAGCAGACCGTGCAGCAGGCCGTCGACTATGCGGAACAAAGCCCTTTGCCCGATCCCAAAGAGGCGCTCGAAGACATCTACGCGCCGAACACTTTCAAATTTCCTTCAACCTCGAACAACGGTAACCGCTAGACCCTCGCCATGGAAAATACCTACATCAAAGCGATCAACACCGCGCTGCACGAAGAGATGCGCCGCGACGAAAACGTCTTCATCATGGGTGAGGACGTGGGCGATCTCGGCGGCGCGTTCAAGGCGACCGAGGGCTTGCTCGAGTCGTTCGGCGAGGAACGCGTGATCGATACTCCGATCTCGGAGGCGCTGATCGTCGGTGCGGGGATCGGCGCCGCGGTGCTCGGGATGCGCCCCGTGGTCGAGATGCAGTTCGCCGATTTCATTTCGTGCGCATTCGATCAGATTGTGAACATGGCGGCGACTCTAAGTTATCGCCATGGCGGCAAGGCCGCGTGTCCGCTCGTCGTGCGCGCACCGTCAGGAGCTGGAGTGCACGGCGCGCTGTTCCATTCGCAGAATCCCGAGGCCTGGTTCACCCGCGTGCCGGGTCTCAAGGTCGTCGCTCCGGCGACGGTCTACGATGCCAAGGGTCTGCTCAAGAGCGCGATCCGCGACGACAACCCGGTCGTGTATTTCGAGCACAAGCGGCTCTATCGCAGCATCAAAGAGGATTTGCCAGAGGGCGATTTCACGGTGCCGATCGGGGTTGCCGAGGTGCGCAAGCCCGGCACTGATCTTTCGTTAATCACGTATGGCGGCACGCTCGGGCAGTCGCTCGATGCGGCGAAGATCGTCGAGAAGGAAGATGGGCTCTCGGTCGAAGTGCTCGATCTACGCACGCTGCTGCCGCTGGATCGCGAGGCGATTCTCACCACGGCGCGGAAGACCGGCAAGGTTCTGATCGTGCACGAGGATCGCATGACCGGCGGAATCGGCGGCGAGATCTCCGCGATCATTACCGAGAATGCGTTCGAGTTTCTCGACGGACCGGTGCGGCGCGTGGCGGCGCTCGACTCGCACGTCGCGTTCAGCACGCCGCTCGAAGAAGCGATTCTGCCCAACACCAACAAGATCGTGGACGGCATCCGCAGCCTGGCGGCGTATTAAGATGAGTATCGACGTAACGATGCCGCAGATGGGCGAGAGTGTCGTTGAAGGCACGATCTTGAAGTGGCTGATCAAGGAAGGCGATGTCGTCACCGAGGATCAGCCGTTGGTCGAAATCTCGACCGACAAGGTTGATACGGAGATCCCCTCACCGGGAGCGGGACGAATCGCGAAGATTGTCGCGCGCGAGGGCGAGACGCTTCCCGTCGGCGCCAAGCTCGCGGAGATCGAGCCCGCCGGCGCTGCGAAAGCGCCCGCCGCGCCCATGCGCGCTGAAGCTCCGGCGCCGAAGCCCGCGGAGCCTGGCGCCCAACCCAAGCCGCCGCTCAGCGTGGTGCCGAAGCCGCAGCCTCAGCCTGCGCGCGCCGCTGGGGCCGTCGAAGAATCAGTTCCGCGTGTGCAAGTTTCGGCCGCCCCCGCCAGCGACCATCGGCGATATTCACCGGTGGTGCTGAAGATCGCGGCCGAGCAGAATATCGACCTTGCTCGCGTACCGGGAACGGGTATCGGCGGACGTGTGAGCAAGCGCGACGTCGAAAAATACATGGCAAATCTCCGCAAGGACGGCGCTCCCGCCGAGCACGCGGTGTCGTCCGCCGGTGCAGCGCAAGCCGCTGTTGCGCAACGACCGGCAGTGGCGGCGGCGCAGCCCGCATCGCGACCGGCTGCGGCAGCCGCAGGCGCATACAACCCGCCCATTTATCAGCCGCACGAAGGCGACGTGATCGAGCCCTTCACGCGCCGCCGCAAGCTCATTGCGGAGCACATGGTCTACTCGAAGACGCACTCGCCGCACGTCGGCACGGTCGCCGAGGTGGATCTGACGCGTGCAACGCGATTTCGCGCCGAGCATAAGGATGACTTCCAGCGCCGCGAGGGCTTCGCTCTCACGATGCTGCCGCTGGCGGCCTACGCCACGGTCCGCGCGCTCAAGGAATTTCCGCGGATGAATGTCTCGGTCGCCGGAGATTCAGTGATCCTGCGCAAGCAGATCAACCTCGGAATCGCGATGGATACCGACGAAGGTCTGCTCGTGCCGGTGATCAAGGCAGCGGAAGGAATGTCGCTGACGGGAATCGCGCGCGAGATGGAAAATCTGCGCCGCAAAATCGCCGAAAAGAAAATCACCGCCGACGATCTCGCGGGCGGCAGTTTCACGCTCTCCAATCCCGGGCGCGAAGGAAACCTCTACGGCTTCGCGATAATCAATCAGCCGCAGGTCGGGATACTCAGGATGGGCGAAGTGAAGAAGCGTCCGGTCGTGATCGAAGTCGACGGCGCCGACGCGATCGTGATCCGCACGATGATGTACCTCGCGCTGTCATACGATCATCGCGTAGTCGACGGCGTCCTCGGCAACCGCTTCCTCTACCGCACCGCCAAAATCCTCGAAGAAGCCGACTTCGAGTTCTGAGTCTTGATCTCGCGCAATGATGGCACTCGAGTAGAAGCGTCAGGCGCTCAAACTTCCCTTCCCGTGCGAAGGGAAAGAGGGTTAGGTCGATTTTTTCTGAAAGCGCCGCGATCCCCGGAATCCAGACAAACGACCTAACCCCTGACCCCTTCCCGCACGCGAAGGGGAACCAGAAAACCGACGCGATCGCGATTCCGTAGCGGCGATTGATGGATGCGACTTCGCCGATGCATTGCGTGGCGATCTCGCGGTCAGTCGTCGATCCGGTTGCGTGTGGGCGCGTGGTCGTGAGAAATACGTCCTTGCGGCTCTGAGCGCCGCATCGTTTTCAGCGCAGGGGCGTTTGTCCTTCAATGGCTAGAGAGAACGGGTTGGCTGCGAACCCCGAGGCTGCGCGGCTGGTCGAAGACGCGCGCCATCGCAATAATTGGAAGCTGTGGGGACCATATCTGCCCGAACGGCAGTGGGGCACCGTTCGCGAAGATTACTCGCCGACGGGCGATGCCTGGAATTATTTTCCTCATGATCACGCTCGCAGCCGTGCCTTCCGATGGGGCGAGGATGGCCTGCTCGGTCTCTGCGATCGGCTGTGCCGCCTGTGCTTTGCGACCGCGCTGTGGAACGGCCGCGATCCGATCCTGAAAGAACGGCTCTTCGGCCTCACCGGCCCCGAGGGCAATCACGGCGAGGACGTCAAGGAATGCTACTACTACCTCGACGCGAGCCCGACGGCGTCGTACCTGCGCGCGCTCTACAAGTATCCGCAGCGTGCATATCCCTACGATCAAATCGTCGCGGAGAATCGGCAGCGCACGCGCCTCGATCGCGAGTACGAGCTCGTCGATACCGGGGTCTTCGACGACAATCGCTACTTCGACGTCTTCATCGAGTACGTCGAAGCGAGTCCCGAGGATATCCTCGTCAAGATCACCGCGCACAATCGCGGACCCGAAGCGGCGCGCCTCGATATCATCCCGACGCTATGGTTCCGCAACACCTGGAGCTGGGGCCGCGACGGCGATACCTACTGGCGCAAGCCCGCGATCAAGCGCACATCGCCGTCGACGGCGCGTCTGGTTCACGAATCGCTCGGCGGTTATATCTTCCAGGCCGCGCCGGCCTCGGACGGAACGCGCCCGCAATTGCTGTTCACGGAGAACGAGAGTAACAACGAGTTACTGTTCAAATCGCCGAACGCGAGCCCGTATGTAAAGGATGCGTTCCATCGCTACCTGGTTCATGGCGAGCGCAGCGCGATAAATCCCATGGGCGTTGGAACCAAGATGGGCGCACTTTACAGCTCGACGGTACCCGCTGGTGGCGAGCAAATCGTCAGGGTCCGATTCTGCGACTCGAAGTCCGTCAGCGAGATCGAAATGAATCGCGGCTTCGATGAAATGATCGACCAGCGGCGCGCCGAACTTGACGAATACTACCTCGCGCTCAAGCACGAATACGGAAAGCGCGTTATCAACATTCCCGTCTTGCAGAACAACACCACGACTGAACCGGCCCAACTCGGTGAGGAGTTCTTCACACCCGACGAGGACCTGATAGTGCGGCGCTCGATCGCGGGGCTCATCTGGACCGTGCAGTTTTATCACTACATCGTCGAGGAATGGATCGACGGCGATCTGTCCACGCCCACACCGCCCAAGGATCGCAAGCGCGGACGCAATGCCGACTGGCGCCATCTGCATAGCCTCGAACTGATCTCGATGCCCGACAAGTGGGAGTATCCGTGGTTTGCGGCGTGGGACCTTTCGTTCCACATGATGCCGTTCGCAGTATGGGATCCGAAATTCGCGATGCATCAGATCGAGCTGATGCTGCGCGAAAACTACATGCATCCGAACGGCCAGATTCCCGCCTACGAATACAACTTCAGCGACGTGAATCCACCCGTCCAGGCCTGGGCCGCGTACCGCATCTACAAGATCGCGAGTCCGCTCGGCGGCGCCGATCGCGTTTTCCTGTCCAAGGTGTTTCAGAAGCTCCTGCTCAATTTCACCTGGTGGGTGAACCGCAAGGATCCCGAAGGGCGCAATCTGTTTTCGGGCGGCTTCCTCGGCCTCGACAATATCGGCCTGTTCGATCGCTCTCGGCCGCTGCCCGGCGGCGGCCAACTCGAGCAGGCCGACGGCACGGCCTGGATGGCGTTCTACTGCGCCTCGATGCTGTCGATCGCGCTCGAGCTCGCGTCCGTCGATCCCGCCTACCAGGACATCGCTTACAAGTTCCTCGAGCACTTCACTACGATTATCGAGGCGATGCACGGCGAGGGCACCGATGCGCTGTGGGATGAAGAGGACGGATTTTACTACGATCGGTTAATAGCGGGCGGGGTGACGTTCCCGCTCAAGATTCGCTCGATGGTCGGCATCATCCCGGTGCTGGCGGCTTCTGTCGTCGAGACTGGGATGATCGAGAAGCTGCCCGAGTTCTACGAGCGCGTGCAATGGTTCCGGCAGCATCGCAAGAACCTTTCGCGCCACTTCCAGTTCCGCGAATCGACCCATCCCGCGGGCACGCTGCGCGGGCTTATTGCGCTGCCCTCGAGCGAGCGGCTGGTGCGCGTGCTGCGCTACGTCCTTGACGAGAACGAGTTCCTGTCGCCCTACGGTGTGCGGTCGCTCTCGCGCTACCACAAGGACCATCCCTTCGAGTTGAATATCGAGGGCCACGTTCATCGCGTGCAGTACCAGGCGTCGGAGTCAGACTCGGGACTTTTCGGCGGCAACTCGAACTGGCGTGGCCCGGTATGGATGCCGATTAACTATTTGTTAGTCGAGGCGCTCGAAACCTATCACCTGTTTTATGGCGATACGCTTAGAGTCGAGTGCCCAACCGGCTCGGGCGTGATGATGACACTGCGGCAAGTCGCGGCCGAAATCTCGCGGCGCCTGGCGAGCCTGTTTCTGCCGGACAAGAACGGGCGACGCCCGTGTCACGGTGACGATCCCCGCTACATGAACGATCCGCACTGGAAGGACCTCGTTTTGTTCTACGAATACTTCGATGGCGACACGGGCCGCGGTCTCGGCGCGAGTCATCAGACCGGATGGACGTCGCTCGTGACGCGCATGCTGCGGCGCGGCACCGAGGAATGGCAGCGTTACCAGTACGAGGCGCAGGCCCAAGCGCCGGGCTACGTAACGGTCAAGGCGTCGTAGCAGGTGCACGATGAAGGCGATGGCGGTAGAGAAGCCGGCGCCGATAGAATCCGGGCCCCTCAAGCTCTTCGATCTGCCGATACCTGAGCCCGGTCCACATGAGCTGCTGATTCGAATCAAAACCTGCGGTGTGTGCCGCACTGATCTCCACGTATGCGAGGGTGATCTGCCGCCGCGCATTTCGCGCGTCGTGCCGGGGCACGAGGTCGTCGGCATCGTCGAGCGGCGCGGCGATGCGTGCACTCGGCATCAGGTTGGCGCGCGCGTCGGAATCGCGTGGCTGCGCGAGACCTGCGGCACCTGCATTTACTGCCAGCGCGGCCGCGAGAACTTGTGCCCCAACGCGCGCTTCACTGGATATGACCATGACGGCGGCTATTCGGAGTGGGCAGTCGTCAACGAGAACTTCGCCTACGCGCTCCCCGATCAGCTCGGCGACGATGAAGCCGCGCCGCTTCTGTGCGCGGGAATCATCGGCTATCGCGCGATCAAGCGCGCCGATATCAAGCCCGGATCGACCGTGGGACTGTATGGCTTCGGCGGCTCGGCACATCTGGCGATCCAGGTGCTCAAATATTGGGAGTGCCGTGTATTCGTAATGAGCCGCGGCGGGCCTCATCGCGATCTCGCCGCAGACCTTGGTGCCGAGTGGATCGGCAACGCGGAGGATCGGCCGCCATCACCGCTCGACGCCGCGATCCTGTTCGCACCGGCAGGTAATCTCGTGCCGCCTGCGATGGAAGCGCTCGATCGGGGTGGAATCCTCGCCGTCGCAGGAATCTATCTGAGCCAGATTCCGCCGCTCGATTACGAAAAGCATCTCTTCTATGAGAAGGAGCTTCGCAGCGTCACCGCCAACACGCGCCAGGACGCCGAGGAATTCCTGAAAATCGCCGGCGAAATCCCGATTCGCACGCATACCGTGCCGTTCGGTCTCGAAGAGGCCAACATCGCACTCACGATGCTCAAGCACGACGAAATCAAAGGCGCCGCCGTGCTCCGCGTCTCCTGAACTTTTCCGTGGGCCGAATCCGATAAATAGCCTCTCCCGGTGTGTGGCTTCCGCCTGCGGTTCCAGCCGCCGGAGAGGCTATTTTCGTGGTCGCATCGACACGAGCAACTTGGAGTATCGTGATCGTAGCGGAGGCTAAGATGACTGCATCAGCCAGTCGCGATAGTGAAGTTCTGATCGTTGGAGCAGGTCCCACCGGTCTCGTGCTCGCGCTGTGGCTCACGCGCCTGGGCGTGCGCGTTCGTATCGTCGACAAAACGGATCAGCCCGGAACGACGTCGCGTGCGCTTGCCGTGCAGCCGCGCACACTCGAGTTCTATCGTCAGTTTGGATTTGCGGACGCGGTCGTCGCGCGCGGCCGCGCAATCGGCGCCGTCAATCTCTGGGTGTCCGCGAAGAAATCGGCGCACGTTCCGATTGGTGAGATGGGCAAGGGCCTCAGTCCATATCCGATGCCGCTGATATATCCGCAGGACGAGCACGAGCGGATGTTGATCGATCGTCTGCGCGAGCTCGGCGTCGAAGTGGAGCGACAAACAGAGCTGATCGATTTCGACGACGAAGCAGACGGCATCAGAGCGCGTCTGCGCGGTCATGATGGCGCCGAGGAAGCATACCGCGCGGCCTATATAGCAGGATGCGATGGCGGGCATTCCACCGTGCGGCAGAAGCTCAGGATCGGATTTCCCGGCGGCGCGTATGACCATCTGTATTACGTGGCCGACGTTAACGCGCACGGGCAGGTGCTTAACGGCGAGATTCACGTCGGGCTCGATCGCGAAGATTTCCTGGCCCTGTTCCCGTTGAAAGATGAAGGATGCGCGCGCCTGGTCGGTACGGTGCGCGACGACTTGCACGGTCGCGAGGATCTCAGCTGGGACGACGTCCGCACGACGGTCGCGAAGTGGATGCGAATCGAAGTCGAGCGCGTGAACTGGTTCTCGACGTATCGCGTGCATCATCGCGTCGCGAATCATTTCGGCGTGGGACGTGCGTTTATTCTCGGCGACGCGGCTCATGTGCATAGTCCAGTCGGCGGACAGGGGATGAACACCGGTATCGGCGATGCGGTGAATCTCGCGTGGAAGCTCGCCTCTGTCCTGCGCGGTCGCGCGGATGCGGATCTGCTCGCGACCTACGAGCCGGAGCGCATGGCGTTCGCGCAGCGCCTGGTCGAGACGACCGATCGCGCATTTACGGGCGTCGTCAGTTCGAGTGAGATCGCGTTGCTGTTTCGATTGCGGCTGGTGCCGCGTTTGTTGCCCGGACTCCTCAGGATTCCCGCTGCGCGGCGGTTCTTCTTTCGGACCGTGTCGCAGACGGGTGTGAACTATCGCCGCAGCGCGCTCAGCGTCGGGCATCTTGGCGATGTTCAAGGCGGCGATCGATTGCCGTGGGTTCCGACAGATTCGAGCGATCCCAAAGATGATAACTTTGCGCCGCTTAGGTCGCTCGATTGGCAAGTTCATGTTTACGGAAAGGCGGCGTCCGAGATCGAACAAATTTGCGCCGAGCGCAAGCTGGAGCTGCACGTGTTTCCGTGGCGCTCGGCGATCAAACGCGCGGGCCTTAATCGCAATGCGATATACCTGCTGCGCCCCGACGGCTATATCGCGATGGTCGATGCGGAAGCGAAAGCCGCGTCGATTTCCAAATACCTGGTTGAGAAAAAGATCGCGCCGCTTAGATGAGCTCAGCCGCATAGCGCGGACGCACCCTTATCGCGCGCAATCGAAGCGCAAGTTTTGCTTCATCTGGAAGGCCGCTTTCATTAGGTTCATTGACCCATTCGGTCCGCGCTTGATACGCTCGGCCTAGAAGTCGTTCGACCGAATCGTGCGAGGGCAGGGCATCAATGGCTGAAGCAAAAGAGGCTCAGGCGCTTTCCAAGGGCGAAGAAATTCTGCTCGGCGATACCGCCGTTTTAACCCGCCTCGACAAGGCCGTGGCGTGGGCCCGCAAGTTCTCGATTTTCCCGTATCCGTTCGCGACGGCGTGCTGTGCAATGGAATACATGTCGCTCTCGATGACGCCCTACGATATCGATCGGTTCGGCGCGCTCCTGCCGCGGTTCACTCCGCGTCAGGCCGATTTGCTGATGGTTATCGGCACGGTAACGGTGCGCCAGGGACCGATCCTGAAGCGCGTTTACGATCAGATGGCCGAGCCGAAATGGACGATGGCGTTTGGTGCGTGCGCATCGACCGGCGGATTCTACGACAACTACGCAACGCTGCCGGGTATCGACCGAATCGTGCCGGTTGACGTTTATGTCCCCGGATGCCCGCCGCGGCCCGAGGCCGTGCTCGACGCGCTGATGGCGTTGCAGCGAAAAATCCAGGGTCAGAAGCAGAAGCTGCTCGGACTCGGACCCAAACACGAAGCGGCCTGACGCTCGCTCGGGAATCAAATTCAGATGGTACGGATACTGACCCGCTGGCTGGATATCCCTGATCTGCGCAAGCTCGACGTTTACCTCGCGAACAACGGCTACCAGGCCTCGCGCAAGGCATTCTTCGACATGACGCAGGACGACATTATCAACGAGGTCAAGAACTCGAACCTGCGCGGACGCGGCGGCGCGGCGTTTCCGACTGGCACCAAGTGGAGCTTCATCCCCAAGGATTCGAAGAAGCCGGTTTACGTTTGCGTCAACGGTGATGAGAGCGAGCCGGGCACGTTCGCGAATCGTTATCAGTTCGAAAACGACCCGCACGGCGTGATCGAAGGAATCCTGATCGCGTGCCGCGCAGTCGGCTCGCATACCGCGTACGTTTACATGCGCGGCGAGTTCACACAGCAGAAAAAGAGCATGGATGCGGCGCTCGCCGACGCGCGCGCCAACGGCTACGTCGGCAAGAACGTGATGGGCTCCGGCTACGACGTCGACATCTGGACGCACAAGGGCGCGGGCGCATACGTATGCGGCGAGGAGAGCGCGCTGCTCGAATCGCTCGAGGGTAAGCGCGGCTATCCGCGCAACCGCCCGCCGTTTCCTGCGATCGTCGGCGCGTTTGGATGTCCAACCGTCGTCAACAACGTCGAGACGCTGGCGAACGTCCCGCATATCATCAATCGCGGCGCCGACTGGTACAAAGCAATCGGTCCCGAAAAGAGTCCCGGCACGAAACTCGTCTGCCTGTCAGGCCATATAAACAAACCCGGGCTCTATGAACTCGTCATGGGCACGCCGATCAAGGACATGATCTACGACATCGGCGGGGGGATGCTGGGCGGCAAGATGCTGAAGGGTGTGGTTCCTGGCGGATCGTCGTTCCCCGTCCTCAACAAAGAAGAAGCTGAGCGGGCGCTGTTCGATTTCGATTCGATGCGCGCGATCGGCTCGGCGATGGGCTCTGGCGTCGTAATCGTGATGCACGAAGACACGTGCATGGTCGATATGCTGCGCGCGACTGCGCACTTCTATCATCACGAATCGTGCGGACAGTGCACACCATGCCGCGAAGGCACGGGCTGGATCGAAAAAATCATGACCGAGATGGAAGCCGGGCACGGCAAGATCGAACAGCTCGACCTCCTGTGCAACATCTCGGACAACATGGTCGGCAACACGATATGCGTGCTCGCCGACAGTATCGCGATGCCGGTGAAGAGCTACGTCACCAAGTTCCGGAGCGAGTTCGAAGAACACATCAAGCTGGGCCGATGCCCGTTCAAGTCCCCGGAAGGCAAGGCGCAGGCGGCCTAGCCGGCGAGAGTCAGCGATGCCCAAGCTCACGATTGACGGTAAGGAAGTTGAAGTCGCGGACGGCCTGAACCTTATTCAGGCCGCTGAGAAAGCCGGAATTGAGATTCCGCACTACTGCTATCATCCCGGGCTTTCGATTCCCGGCAACTGCCGTATGTGCCTGGTCGATGTCGAGAAGGCGCCGAAGCTGCAGATCGCCTGCAACACACGCGCGGCCGAAGGAATGGTTGTGCAGACCAAGAGCGCCAAGGCCCAGACCGCGCAGAAGGCCGTGCTCGAGTTCCTGCTCATAAATCATCCGATCGATTGCCCGGTCTGCGATCAGGCGGGCGAGTGCAAGCTGCAAGACTATTACATGGACTACGATCGGCAGGCCTCGCGCTTTCCGCTGGAAAAGAAAGTGCACAAGGGCAAGGCGATCGACATCGGCTCCGACGTCATGCTCGACCAGGAACGATGTATTCTGTGTGCGCGATGCACGCGGTTCTTCGATGAGATTACCAAGACAAGCGAGCTTGCGATCTTCGAGCGCGGCGATCACAACCGTATCGAGATCAATCCGGGGCAGCCGGTCAACAACAAGTACGCCGGCAATGTGGTCGATATCTGCCCGGTTGGCGCGCTCACTGAGAAGGATTTTCGCTTCCGGATGCGCGTGTGGTACCTCCATCGCGCGCCCTCGGTATGCGGCGGATGCGAGCGCGGATGCTCGATCGACATCCATCATCATCGCGGCCGCATCTACCGTTACAAGCCCCGCTACAACCCCGACGTGAATAACTACTGGATGTGCGATGAAGGCCGCCACGGCTTTCCGAGCCTCCAGCAAGAGACGCGGTTGACGGTCCCGCTCGTGCAACAGAAAGACGAGCTCGTCGCGGAGAGCTGGGGCGAGGCGGTGCGCCGCGCCGCGAGCATTATCAAGAATATCGGGAGCGAGAAGGGCGCCAACGCGATCGGCGCGGTGATCGACGCCCAATCGACGAACGAGGAAGCGTTCGCGATGAAGAAGCTGATCAGAGATACGATCGGCTCCGACCGGATCGCGACGTTGTCATGGTCGCCGCCCGGCGCCAGTGGCGACGACAACTTGTTGATTCGCGCCAACAAGAATCCCAATACGCGCGGGCTGAAAGCGCTCGGATTGCCGGACAGCGGCCTCGATGCGCTTACCGACGCGGTCGCATCGGGTGAACTGAAGGTGCTGATCACGCTGCGCGCGGACCTGGTGAAAGCGATGGGCGAGGCGGAGTTCATGCGCCGCTTCGGCGCGCTCGACTATCTGCTCGTGCTTTCGACCGACGCCAACGAGACTTGCCAGATGGCCAACCAGGTGTGGCCGATCGGCGCGTATCCCGAGATTGATGGCAGCTTCACGAATTTCAAGGGCCGCGTGCAGCGCATCCGCGAAGCCTTCCCGCCTCCGGGCGAAGCGCTCCCGGCAGTCGAAGTGATCGCCCGCTTCGGTCACGCACTCGACGGCGTGGATCGCGCCAAGTCAGCGTCGACGATCTTCACGCAGATGGGCGCGGAAGAGCCGGCCTTCGGCGGCCTCAGCTTCGACGCTCTCGGCGAGCACGGCCTCGATCTGGCCGCGCAATAGGCGGCTTGATCGCAAGGCGTTCGTCCTGTGCGGCGGGCTGGCTCGAGACCTTCGGCTAGTGGGTGGTTGCGATCGAGACGATTCCGCCAGGCACGCCGATCGTGTTGTTGCCTGCAGGTGGATTTGGAGTAAGTGCTCCGGTATCAGGAGCGATTGTAAACATCGCAATCGTTCCTTCAGTGAAATTCGCCGCGTAGAGGAATTTTCCCGATGCATCAATGGCGAGCGAGGACACATCTTTAACGCCCTGCGTTACATCGGAACCCCACGTCAGCAATCCGTTCGCGTCGATAGCGAATTCGGAAATCTCTGCGCCGCTGGATGGGCCCGCTGCGGTATAGAGAAAGTGGCCGCGCGGATGAACCACCAGGCCGCTGATTCTGAAAAATACTGCGACGAAATAGGCGGCGTCACTGCACCGAGAAGCGAGACCGTGAGAGGCGGATTAATCCCGATCTCGAATACGGTGTCGAGATGCGGGTCGCTCACGTATGCAACCGCTAGCGCAGGATGAAATGCCACCTCCTCGGCATCTGAGGACTGCGTGGAGAGCAGCAAATTCCCATTTGCAGTAAGAGAGCAATTGCCGCCGGTCGTGAATTCGTACGCTTGCTGATCATCGCGGCGGGTGACCAGCACCACCGATCCGGCATTTGGTTGCACCGCGATTGCGAATGCTGCACCCGGGCCGACCGCTGTATCGCCCAGCGCCGTCACGGTGCCAGTATGCTGTCCGATTGAGTAGCGCGTTATCCCGTGAGTTTCAGTTACGTATGCGCATCGCCCCGGCGGGTCGAGCGCTATTCCAGCCGCTGAGCCAGCGCCACCGGCAACCAAGACCGGCTTGTTGAGCCGAAAGATCTTGCCCGAATAAATGCTATCGCCTACGTCGAGGCTATCAAGGGACGAAGGGCCGCCGTTGGCTCCGACAAGCATCCCATCGAAGATAAACTCGTTGCTGGGATGGATTGCGATCGGGCCGCAAATCGCGCGCGGAGATTCAACTTGAAATTGGTTTACATACGAGCGCGAGCCCGTCGAGCTGTTGATCGACAGCTCATAGATAGAGTCTAAATTTGAGCTGGAGACGTAAAGGAATTCGCCGCTGAGCGCCGGGAGGCCGTTGGTGGGCCACATCCTGCAGCCGCGGCCGCCAATCCCGTGCTAATCGCCAAAAGGACAAGACCTGAACCGAATCGACCGCTGCACGAGCACCTCATGACTGGCTCCTCCTCAGTCAGGTATAACGCTCTCTAGCAGGCAGACAGCGGGTGTTTAGCAGATACGGTTGGTCATGAAAAACTCCCGTGAAGAGGTCCTCGGAAGAAAGATCGGGGAGTAACGAACGCCAGCTATCCTTTGCAATTGAAGCGGAAGGCCGATTTGCCGCTCTTGATTTGATCGATCCGCGTCTTGATCTTCGGCGCGATCGGCACGTTGGGGTACGCGTCGACGAAGCTCTGCAAACCCGCCGCGGTTTTATCGGCATCGTCGCACGAGCAGATCCCCGACTGGAGCTCGGTCTCGATACTGTCGATCTCGCCCTGCGCTTCTGACTGGTACGCATCGGGATACCCGGTCCGGAACGCGAGCCATTCGCGATAGAGCTCGGTGATCTTCTTGCCCGCGAAGTTGGTGCAACCCGACTCTTCGTCGCGCTGCTTGATGTAGGACGGGAAGGGCCCGTTCCCATCAGGCTCGGTCTGCGCGTAAACGTCGAAGAACGCGCGATCGGCCTTGATGCCTTTCTTCTTCGCAAGCGCCTTGAAGTAATCGACGCTGGGCCGCACAACGGAATTCTCGTTCGCTTTGCGCACGACGATGAAGCCCTGCATCTCGCGTTGGGCCTTTTGGTAATCGGCCTCGCTCAGCGAGGGCAGGACGGCTTGCAGATGTGAGGTCGTCTGAAAGCCGGCTTCGAATACCGGCTCGATCGATTGGCGGCGGCGGGATTTCTGCAACGCGGCGAGCGCGTCAGCATACGACTTGACGCTATCGGGAATCTCCTCGGCGCGCACCGCTGCGATCGATCCCGCAACGAGCAGGATCGCGATTGCATATTTGAATCGCGAAGGGCGGGGGCACGAGGCAAACATCTGAGGCCGCGCCCGATCGGTAGCATCGGGGCTCGCCCGAGCGCAACCGCATTCGCCAAAGGGGGGATGCGAAGGTGGGCGCGGCCTCAAATCTTGCGCATCACTCCTCGCAGGGCCTGAACACGATCTCCACGTGGTCGAGAAAGTCGAGCAGACCGCTAGCGAGCGTCGTGATCGCGCCATCGTCGCCGGCCTTGGCTGCGTCCTCCAGTTTGCGGCCGACGTCGCTCATGCGATCGAAGCCGTACGCGCTGCCTTCGCCCTTGATGCGATGGGCGGTGCGCCCGATCTCGGCGTAGTCGTGTGGCACGGCCCCGTCGCGCATCGCTTCGAGCTCGCCGCGCTTGCGGGCGAGAAATCCGGGGACGAGGTCGCTAAGGTCCTCATCCACTTCGATCGTGATTCGTTCAACCATCTAAGGCTCCTTGTTGAGCGCCTTCCGGGGCCGCTTTCTTTTGCAATGCAACCGCGTCGCGAATCGCCTTCAGCAACGTCGCTTTCTTGACCGGTTTGGAGACGTGGATGTCGCATCCAGCTTCGTGCGCGCGGCCCACAGCCTCGCCCAGCGCCGATGCGGTCAGAGCAACGATCGGCACGCGCGGCGCGCTATGTTCGCACTCCCACTGCCGGATCATGCGAGTCGCGGTGAAGCCATCGATCACCGGCATCTGGATATCCATCAGCACCAGGTCGAAATGATCGGTGGTCGCGCGATTGAACGCCTGCTGTCCGTCTTCGACGGCGACCACCTGGTACGGCGTCTTGCGCAGATAAGCTGCGACCAGCATCCGGTTGTCGGCGGAGTCGTCCGCAACGAGGATCTTGAGCGGGCGATCGATTATCAACGAATTGTCAGTGACACCCCGACCGGAGTTGGCGTCATGCTTGTCGTTGGTCGAATCGCCGCGCTTAAGGGCGGTATCCACGATTGCGAGCAGCTCCTGACGCTTTACCGGTTTGGTGATGTAGTTCTCGAGTCTGCTCGATTTCAGCCGCGCGATCTTCGAGGTCTGGTCGTCAGTCGCGAGCGTCAAGATGAGCGCGGGCTTAGGGCCGTCGATCGCCTGGAGCTGCCGCGCCAGTTCGAGTCCGCCCGCCGGCACGATCCGTCCATCGATAACAACGATTGCATAAGGATTTCCGAGCAGCCGCGCGCGCTGGATCATCTCTGCCACGCGTCCGGAGCCGTCGATCTCGGAGACCTGCGCGCCTTCCGCGCTCAGAATCGCAGCGGTAGCGGCGCTCGACGCCACGTTTGAATCGGCAATCAGCACGGCGAGACCTTCCAGCTTGCGCGGCGATGTCCCATTGACGATTCTGCTGGCCGGGTAGCCAAACCTTGCAGTGAAAGAGAACCGGCTCCCGCGTCCCGGCTCGCTCGTGACTTTCACGTCGCCATTCATCATCGCGACCAGGCGCGCAACGATCGTTAGTCCAAGACCGGTGCCGCCATAGCGGCGCGCAGTGGACGAATCGGCTTGCGTGAACGGCGTGAAAATCGAGTCGATCTTTTCCGGCGGGATTCCAATTCCGGTATCGGATACCGAAAAGGCCAGCGCGCCCGGATCTTCCGATGAAGAATCGAGGTCAACACTGACCACGACCTCGCCGCGCCGTGTGAACTTGATCGCGTTACCCACGAGATTGATCAGAATCTGCTGCAAACGCAGCGGGTCGCCCACGACTGTTTGAGGAATCGACGGCGAGATTCGTCCTATCAGCTCGATGCCTCGCTCGTGTGCGCGAATCGCGAGCGCTTCGAGCACTCGCTCGGTTAGTTCTTCGGGGCTGAACTCCACGCTCTCGAGCATCAGGCGTCCACTTTCGACCTTGGCGAGATCGAGGATGCCGTTGATCAGTTCGAGCAGGGCATTGCCGTTGCTCATCACCGAATTGAGGAAGCGGCGCTGCTCCAGGCTGAGTTCGGTTTCCGCGAGCATGTCAGTCATGCCGAGAATCGCATTCATCGGTGTGCGGATCTCATGCGACATACTGGCAAGGAATTCCGACTTGGCGTGCGACGCGGCCAGCGCCTTCTCGCGCGTGGCCTCAAGCTCCTGCTGCGCCTTCTTGGCGGCGGTGATATCGCGCGCAAACGACACGATGCAGGGCGCGCCATTGATTTCGAGGATGACGGCCGAGGTCAGCGAGTTTATGACGGATCCGTCGCGAGTGCGGATCTCATGTTCAAGCTCGCGGATCTCACCGTCGCGGATCAGCCGTTTCTGGAACTCAGCCTGCAAGTTGTCGTCGAGCCAGAATCCGAGTTCCTGCGAAGTATGATCGAGGATGTCCTCACGCTTGATGTTGTTCCGTTCCAGTATCACGCGGTTCACGTCAACGAACTTGCTGTCCGAGAGGCGAACGATCGAGATGCCGTCGAAACTCGCATCCAGCACCTTGCGTAACGTGAGCTCGCGCTCTTCGAGCCGGCACTGGGTTTCCTTGAGCTCCGTAATATCGCGCGCGATCGAGACCACGTAGGTTTCGCCGTTGAAGTCGACGGCAGCAGCAGACAGCAGCGCCGGCATTATCGTTCCATCAAACCGATAGAACTCGCATTCGAGGTTGCGCACGATGCCGTGTTCATCGACGATCTTGCGGAACTCGGCGCGACGCTGAGCGCTGACCCACGCCCCGTCGGGTCGCGAACAAAGGCGCATGAACTCTTCGTGATCGACGCCAGGTCGGCTTAAATCCGCGTTGAAGTCGACCAGCGTCCCATCAGACTTGCGCTTGACCACAACCTGATCAGGAATCGCGGTCAGGATCGTTCGCAGCATGGCCTCGTTCTCAGCGAGCTTCTGGTGAGCGCGCTCGCGATCGGCGACGAGCTGCTCGCGGATTCGAATTTCCTCATCGAGCCGCTGATGATGACTATGAATGGCAGCGAGCTGCGCGTCTTCGGCGCTGCGGAAGTTATTGGCAACGCGCACCGCCATATTCGCGACAAATGCGGTCGTCAGGACGCTTAGCCAGTGAAGCGCGATGTCGGGATCGGGTGACGGGTTGCCGACCGTGATGCCGAGCATCGCCAGCAGCCCAATTACCGTGATACCGAGTTCCCATCCCGGCTCCCACGGCACGAGTGTCGCGGTCCCGAACATCCCAAGCATCGCGGTGATGAGCACCTGGTCGCTGGTGCCGACGCGTCGCGAGATGAGGAACGCGTTGAAAATCATCCCGGCGCTGATCGCGAACGAGAGTTGTCGCCAGTAACCGCGCCAAGCCCTGACCGACGTAATCAGAATCGCAAGCAGTCCCCCGGCGATCGCCATGATGAAAAACTGCGACGTCTCGGCGAACTCGGCTGGATCGGCGCGTGCGATCAAAGCATTGACGCATTCGAATAACAGGATCGCGGTCGCGCCGACCCGCAAAAGCCGCGCCGTGCGGAGTTGGACGCCTCGCGGCTCATAGATCGTTTGCCGCGAGATGTAACGATTGCGACGTGCGCCCGATGAAAGTCCGCCGTTCGAATGCGGCCGAACGTGGACGTGAGGATAAACGGTAGGAGACATGGCGCTGCTGCTTTGAAGCTCTAATCGAGAGCACGCGAAGTGAGCGGTGCCCCGCATGAAAAGCAACCGGAGTGCCCATGCTTTGCGGCGGGAGAGTCGGGCGATGCCTTTCTTTAGGCGGCTATCGCACGCGAGAGGCGCGCATCGACGGCGGCGCCGTCGCGAAATAGGGCCAAGCTATCGACAGAGCGATCGAAACTGATACGTCGCCGACGCAGAGCGATTACGACTGCTCGAGCGCCGCGCTCAGGTCCTCGATTAGATCATCGGTCCCTTCGAGGCCTACTGACATTCGGATCAACGCGTCGCTGATACCTGCGCGCGCGCGATCCGTCGCGGACATTCCTGAATGAGAGGTTGCGGCCGGGCGCGTGATCAGAGATTCGACGCCGCCGAGGCTCGGCGCGATGATCGGAATCGTGAGCGCGGAGAGGAAGCGCTCCGCGGTTGTCAGGCCGCCGCGCAGTTCGAAACTCAGCATCCCGCCGAAGCCGTCGAACATCTCGCACGCGCGCAGGTTCGCCGGATGACTCTCGAGGCCCGGATAGTTGACGTGAGCGACTTTCGCGTGCTGCTCGAGGAAGCGCGCAATCTTGAGGGCGCTCTCATTCTGATAGCGCACGCGAACCGCGAGCGTTTTGAGCCCGCGCTCAAGCAGGAAGCAGGCATGCGGATCGAGCGGCGCGCCGGTGTGATCGAGCACGCGTTTGACTTGCTTCACCAGCGCGGCGCGTCCGACCACGGCGCCCGCGACGATATCGCTGTGGCCGTTCAGATATTTCGTCGCGCTGTGCAGTGAAATATCGAAACCGATCTCGGGCGGGCGAAAATTCAGCGGACTTGCGAAAGTATTGTCGATGATCGAGACCAGCCGATGTGCGCGCGCAAAATCAACCGCGGCAGCAAGATCGCCGATCTGCATCAGCGGATTCGAAATCGTCTCGACGTACAGCGTCTTGGTGTTAGGGCGGAGCATCTCGCGCCAGCTCTGAGGCTCATCGGGATTGACGAAATCGACCTCGATGCCGAGGCGCGGAAAGTCCTGTGTCAACAAATCGTGAGTGCCGCCGTAGAGGCAATCCTGCGCGAGCATATGCCCGCCGCCGCCCACCAGCGCGAGCAGCGTGGACGTGATCGCCGCCATCCCGCTGCCCGTCACCAGCGCGGCCTCGGCGCCTTCGAGCGCGGCCAGCCGCGCATGCAGCACGGCGTGATTGGGCGTGTTGTTCAGCCGGATGTACTTGATGTCGTGGTAGTCGCTCTCCCCGGAGTACTCGAAGGTTGACGACTGG
The DNA here is from genome assembly GCA_035508495.1 of Candidatus Binataceae bacterium. Taxonomy (NCBI): domain Bacteria; phylum Candidatus Binatota; class Binatia (SeqCode); order Binatales (SeqCode); family Binataceae (SeqCode); species Binataceae bacterium (SeqCode). The sequence continues at coordinate 22,514 of DATJMX010000035.1, read as the reverse complement.
AAGATCGGCATCGCGACGGCGCCGCCGATCCGCGGCGAGGCTTCCCCGGCGTGGATGAGCTTCGTCTCGATCTCATTCATTCGTCGCATGCTGGTCGTCCCGCGGAGTGGCTAGATTTCAATGATGCCCGTCGCCATTGGCATTGGCGCAGCAACTCGCCTTGTTCGCGGCCGGCGGCAGATCGATCGTTGGATTGCGATCGAAGAACCCGGCCGGCATCAACTTGAATCCCGTCATCACGCACGGCTGAACCGGGAAGTCCTCGGTCCGCACCGTGTGATGCAACCCGAACACGTGCCACAACACGATATCCGCGTTCTCGATCGGGCGATTCTGTTTTACGAACTCAGACAGGCCGCCACCCTTGGAGTGATTCATGAAATCACCGCCTGGATAGCGCTCCTCGGGATCGAACGCTGTGACCCATACGTGATTCTGCACGAAGCCGGCGCGGCGTCCGGAGAAACTATCCTTGCGCACGAATGGTGTCACGGTGTGTTTCGCTTCGAGCTTATATGCGGTCGGCTGGCCGACGTGATTCTTCACGTTGGGATTGATGATCTTCCAGTAGCGCATCGTTTCGGGATTGATGCGCCGGCCTGCCTCCAGTTCCGTCTTCAGCAGCGTTGGTTGGTCGAAGTAGGCGTTGCCGTAGCGATTCTGCGAGTCCTCGGTCTCAGCGTAAGTGTTCTGCTCGATGACGCTGTTCGCGTCGCCATCGATTGCCATGTCGAGGCGCGCGCAGAAGATGTGCTGATGAATCTGTCCTGCGACGCCGGGCGAAACTTCGGTCGCATACTTGCCCGGCTTGCCAGGCTCACACGCCACCGTGTTGATGATCCCGGTCGCTTTCATCTCAAACTCGATAGCGCCGTCGAGATGCAGGTACCAGTAGAAGGCATATTCGTAGTTGCCAACCGTCGCGATCATTGAAACTACGAGCTTGCGTGCGCGGCGCACTTCGGTGCGGTCGGTGCGGAAGTCGGTATGCTTCCACAGCAGGCCCGAGTCCTCCTCGTGGATGCAGATGGCATTCTCGATCGTCATCAGCGAGCCGTCCATCATATTGACGTTGACATCTAGATATTCAATGGCGCCCAGGCAGTCACATCCGAGCTTCAGCGAATTGACGAGCTTGCCGAGCCCATACTCGCCGATATCGAACACGTGCTTGCGGAAGTGACCGTTGTCCGGCGAGCCATACGGCACCAGCATCTCGACGATCGAGGCGCGGTAGATCACAGGGCGGTCGTCGTAGCGGATATCGTGCAGCGTCAGACCCTCGCGCGCGTTGAAGCCGACGACGAGCTGCCATTTGTCCCAGGTCAGCACGCCATCTTCGATCGCGAAGTTGACGCCCTCGGGCTGCACCACGTCGATCGGCTTGAGCGCCTGGCGATCACTCTTCAGAAACTGCGCCTCGTAGTTCACCTCGTTCATCGGAATCGGCACGACGCCATAGTCATCGACGCGGATGACTTCGCCGCTGTTCAGATCGATGACGGCGTTGAGGCCCTCGATCGGATGCGCGTAGAAGTTTTCATTCTTGTAAAGGCGCACCCATGCAAAGACGTGGCACAGATGTCGTCCTTCTTCGCCGGGAACGTCGAAGCTGCCGGCCGACCACGGATCGATGCATACTTTGCTCATGTCGGTGATGCCGCGCTTGGCGCATCCCGCGGCGAAGCGCGGGTCAGCGCGCACGGTGCTCTCGACCAGGAGGAACTGCTCGAGCTGGATCATGGGACGCTGATCGGGAAGTTCTTCGGCGCTGATGATCTTCTCTTCGTCGAGTGAAACCTTTAGACGCGCGACGCCGATCTTGCCCGCCGTGAAGATGTTGGCCCGCGCTTCACGGGGAAGTTTCTGACCTGGTTTGAGCGCACGAACAAGAGCCTTAGATGGCTCCAATAGCTCAATGACTTCGAAGCGAGTCTTGTCGTTGAAGAGCGGCGAAGCTTGGACGATGCTCACGACTTTCGCGATCTCCGACGGAGTCAGGGGAGCCAGGGGATGCTGCGTCGCCAATCCTGCGCTGGCAGGCTTCTCGATTGTCCTCACATTCATTTTTCAAATCTCCATCGAGACTAAATCCTAGTCGTTAGTCGTTCGCCACATTATGACTCGCACGGTCTGCTATCGCGACCGATTCGACTCAATCTAACTGACCGCTGATAGCGCGCAGCGCGCAGACATTGTGAAAGTCCAGGTTGGTTTCTTCATCAGCCGTCGTACCATAAGCCGGATTGGCCGACAGCTTCACAATGACGACGCCGCGCGACGGATCGACATAAACAAACTGGTTATAGACCCCGATCCCCGTGAACTCGCCGCGGTCGCCCTCCGGAAGCCACCACTGATAACCGTATCCGAGAGGAAGCGTATGATCGGCGATGATCGGCTTGCCCGGCGCCAGGTGAGGAGCGTCGGCCCTCGTCGACGCGGCGACGTAGTGCGCCGGTACAACCTGCTTCCCGCTCCACACACCGCCGTTGCGATAGAGTTCACCCAGCTTGGCGAAATCCCGGGCGGTCATGAGCAGGCCGCCGAAAGCCAGCTCGCGGCCTCGGTCGTCGATTAACCAATAACTCGACGACTCCATGCCGAGCGGTTCGCATAGCTTCTCCTGCATGTAATCGCCGATCGATTTTCCCGTGACGCTCACGAGCAGCATGCCCAATGCCTGGGTATCGGCCGAATCGTATTTGCATACCGTGCCGGGAGGTTTCTCCCTGGGCAAGCTCGCGACGAAATCGTCGAGCGAGCCGCCGCGCTCCCATGCGACTCTCAGGCGGAAAATATCGGATTTGGGATCGCTGTAGTCCTCGTACCATCGCGCCCCAGACGACATTTGCAGCACGTCCTTGATGCGCACCCCGTCATACGCGGACCTGGACAGCTTCGGCACGTACTTGTCGATGGGATCCTCGAGGCTGCCGATCCGGCCTTCTGCCAATGCGATCCCAACCAGGGCCGAGGTGAAGCTCTTCGCCACCGACATTGAAATCCACTGGGTTTTCCGTCCACCGGTGCTTGCGTAATCTTCGAATCTGACGGCGCCATCCTTGAGCACGAACAACGCGACGGTATGCGTTTCCTCGAGCAGGCGCTTCAGTTCCTTCGACACGCCGTTGACCTCGTAAGTCTTTGGCAATGCGATCGCAGGTCCCGTCGAAAATTCGAACGGCCGCGAGGAAGGCCTCATCTCCTTGACCTTCACGAGATTTTTCAGGTTGGCGAAGTTGTCGTCCTGCGGTTCACCCGAGAAGATGCGCAGTGATCCGAACCCTGTTTCTTCGGCTTGCCGGGGCATGTGGTTTGACTCCTCGTCGTTTTTCTCTGGGGTTATTCTGTCGGGATGCGTTAGCGGCCACGCGTTGGGCGATCCGCAGCAGTTGGGCCGGGTCGTTGGGCAAGACGCCGAAGTGCTTCAGAACGGCCGCGCCAAGACCCAGGGAAAAGGTCGCAAAAATCGCATCGAACTCGGGGCTCGTGCGGTCCACCTCGCCGCGCGACAGATGCTTTGCCATCTCCGCGATTGCGTATTCGTAGGTCCTGGCAAGGCGATTTCTAAGCGACGCCGAACGGTACGACATGTGCCAGAGTTCGACGATAATCGTGTTGGTAACTGGATCGGAAAACAGCGCCTCGAACAGCAACGCGATCATTTGCGTCCGGGCGCCACGGCCGCATTGCGCACGGAGTTCAAGTAGCCGATCGATGCTGCGCTTGACCAGGCGATCGATCAAAAGCGCGACGAGCTCGGCGCGATTGCCGGCGAAGTAGCGGACCAGCGATCGCGGCTGGCCGGCTTCCTTTGCAACGTCACCGAGGGTGGTTTTCTCCAGGCCCTTGCGCACCACGCACGCCTCGAAAGCGGCCAGTATCTCTTCTCGTCGCTGATCACCGATGCGCGGTCTCGCCATGGCCTGCCTGGTAGAGGGAATCTTGTCACGGCGGACAATATAGAAGCGTCCTCAATCTTGTCAAGAAAGACAGGATTGTTCGTACTGCGAACGATCTGCCCAAAAGACAGAGCCATTGAGAGGCGTTTCGCCTTGTCATCGATGCCGGTAAACTCACTTGGAGTGAAAGCAGTTGTAATTGGCGGAGGAATAATCGGCGCGTCGGTGTCGTGGCGGCTTGCGAGCGAAGGCCTCGAAGTCACGATGCTCGAGCGTGGCAGACTCGGGCAGGAAGCCTCGTGGGCGGCCGCCGGACTTATCGCGCCACAGGCTGAGGCGCACGAACCGGGGCCGTTCTTCGATATCGCGATGGAGGCGAAGCGCTCCTTCGATGAAAACATCGAGCGCCTCACGCGCGAGAGCGGCGTCGATCCTGAGTACGACGAACACGGCGTGCTCTACGTCGCGTTCAACAGCGGCACCGTCGAGGATTTGAAGGCGCGAGCGGCGTGGCAGCAGGCGGGCGGTGGTATCGTTGAGGAACTCACGGCCGCGGAAGCTCTGAAGCTCGCGCCGACGCTGTCGCACGAGGTCGTTTACGCGCTGCACATGCCGACCAATCGGCGCACCGACAATCGCAAGCTGACGCAGGCGTATATCAATGCCGCCGTGAACAAGGGCACCCAGATTCGCGAAGGCGCGCGCGTCGACGCGATCATCGAGCGCGGCGGCAAAGCCGCGGGCGTGCGGCTCGACGACGGCTCGACCGAATCGGCCGATGTCGTGATCGTCGCGGCGGGCGCTTGGAGCAGCGAAATCCGCGGCCTCGAGCAGGACGGGATCCGCTTCTATCCGGTGCGCGGCCAGATCATTTGTTTCGATGCGCGCCCTGGCGTCCTCGCGCCGTCGCTTTTTTCCGGTGATGGAATCCTTGTACCGCGCCGCGATGGCCGCGTGATTGCCGGTTCGATCTTCGAGGAGGCGGGCTTCAACAAGAGCGTCACGATGGCCGGGATGGAAGTGATCCTGCGCGCGGTGCGTCGCCTCTCGCCGCAACTCGGCGCGATTCCATTTCGCGAGGCGTGGGCAGGACTGCGTCCCGCGACCGACGACCTGGTGCCGGTGATCGGACCGTCGCCAACGGTCTCGAATGTGATCTACGCGTCGGGGCATTTCCGCAGCGGTATCTTGCTATCGGCGCTCACGGGCGAGATCGTCGCGGACCTCGTCAAAGAGCGCCGACCACGAATCGACTTGAAAGATGTCTTACCCGCGCGATTCCGCGAGGGCAGGGCGCAGAAAGTCCCGCTCACCTTGAAGGCATTATGAGCATTGTCGCACTAGGGCTGGTTCGCGATTTGTTCTTCCGCTCGAAGATCGATGCGGTGGCAAACATCGTTGGCGCAGAGATCGGATACGCCTCCGACCTGAGCGTGGTGGAAAAGCGCTGCACCGAGCTCAAACCTTCGATCGTTTTCGCGGACCTGTCAGATGGATCATTTCCCGCCGCCGAGACCGCGGCAAAAGTTCGCAGCGCGGCGCCCTCGGCCCGCCTCGTAGGCTTCGCCTCGCACATCGATCTGAAACCGCTGAAAGCCGCGCGCGAAGCCGGCTTCGAGCAAACCCTCTCCCGCAGCGAATTCACCGCCAAGCTCGCCGAACTCTTAAAGTCCTAAAACGCCTTTCTGAATACCTCGCCCGCAAAATGGGAGCGGTCGCGTGGCGCGGCGGTTGCGATCATTATCGCAAGCGGCGTGACGCGCGGTTGTGGGTGCAGCGAAGGACGCAAGCCGGGATCTTCGTTGCTCACATTCTGCCAAGCTTCGAGACGCTGCACCCTCACCCGCGGAGCGATTCGCTTACGAAGCGCTCCGCGGCCTCTCCCGGTGTGCGCTTCCGCCTGCGGCGTCAGCCGCGGGCGAGGCTATTGGGAGGGCGCACGCGAGTTCATCTCAAGAAAAATTCGGCGGCTGGATTTGTTGTTTCCTCCCGATAGGCAAAGCCCAACGCCGCGAGGCGTTCTATCAGCGCGGTCCGCTGGTCGGCTGACGCTTCGAAACCGCAGAGAACGCGGCCCCAGGCGCCGCCGTTATTGCGATAGTGAAAGAGCGAGATGTTCCAGCGGCTGCCGAGCGCGGTGAGAAACTTGAGCAGCGCTCCGGGACGCTCCGGAAATTCGAAGCTGAACAACACTTCGTCGCGCACTTCGCGCGCTCGTCCCCCGACCATATGACGCACGTGCGATTTCGCAAGCTCGTTGTCCGTGAGATCGCAGTATCGAAAGCCGCGCTGGTTCAGCACGCGCGCGATCTCGTCCGCTTCAGCCGGGCCGCCCGTCTCGATCCCGACGAAGATATGCGCCTCCTGGCGCGACGACAGCCGGTAATTGAACTCGGTGATATTGCGATCGCCGATCAGTGTGGCGAATTCGAGGAATGCACCAACGCGTTCCGGAATCGTCACGGCGAGCATCGCCTCGTGCCGCTCGCCGAGCGCGGTGCGTTCCGCCACAAACGCAAGCCGGCTGAAATTTACATTGGCGCCCGATGCGATAGCGAGCGCAGCTCCGTGCGGCACTCGGCCTTGACGCGCATAGTGCTTGAGGCCCGCGACGCCGAGGGCGCCCGCGGGTTCGAGCACGGTGCGTGTGTCTTCGAAGACGTCTTTTATCGCCGCGCAGATTTCATCGACGCCGACCGTAATGCAATCGTCGAGATAATGGCGACAGAGCTCAAACGTATGCTCACCCACGATTCGCACCGCGACGCCGTCAGCGAAGGTCCCGACATGCTCGAGCTCAACGCGCCGCCCGGCACGGATTGATTGCGTCATCGCATCGGAGTCGTTGGGTTCAACGCCGATGACGCGCACCTGCGGTCGCACAGCCTTGATCACCGCGGCAATACCGCCGGCTAGTCCGCCGCCGCCGACGGGGACGAAAATCGATCCGCAGTCGGCTTGCCGCAGCAGCTCGAGCGCAATCGTCGCCTGACCTGCTATCACGACGTGATCGTCAAAGGGCGGAATCGTAACCATGCCCGTTGCGCGCGCGAGCTCCGCCTCATGGTCGGCAGCTTCGGAATAGTTATCACCGAACAGATCGACCTGCGCGCCATGACGCCGGACCGCATCGATCTTGATGAGCGGCGTCGTTGTCGGCATCACCAGCCGCGCGCGTAGTCCCAGCCTCGCAGCCGAATAGGCAACGCCCTGTGCGTGGTTCCCGGCCGACGCGGCGATAACGCCGCGCGCTTTAGCGGCATGATCAAGATGCGCGATTCGGTTGTACGCGCCGCGCAATTTGAAGGAAAAGATCGGCGTCATGTCCTCGCGCTTGAGCAGCACGGGAAATCCGAGCCGCGCCGAAAGCAGCGGAGCCTCCGTGATTGGGGTGGGGTCGGGCAAGACCTCGGCCACTCGGGCGTTGAGCGCCGCGGTCAGCATCCCGTGATGATCCATCGCAATTCTCCCTGGCCTCGCCCCTTGCCGCCAGCCACGGAGATGCCGAAAAGCAAAACCCCTCCGGGCCATCGCGGCGAGAGGGGTCTGTTGCAAATTCCGAGTTGATTAACGCAGCTCGGCGCGCACCCCACCCGCCAGGGTAATCATCATAATAATGGCGATGGCGGAGATGCGGTTGCGCATGAGCTGGTCAGCTCTTGATGCTACGTGAATAACAAAGTTCGGGTCAATCAAACGCGCAAATGAAAGGCGAGCAGACTTGGCGAGCGGGAGCACAATCTGGAGAAGACGCGGATTAAACGCCCGGGTTTCATCCGATCGGGAATATCTGTATTTTGATGAGCAATTTCGGGGGCGTACCGTTGCTGGCCGCGCAAGTGTCTCAATGCGCGGCGCGGTTGGTGGCGGCTGAGGTGGACGTGGCGGAGTGATCGTGGGATGGAACCGATTACTATTCGCAAAGCAAACGGAATAATCCGCTGCGTGATGGCCCTCGGCCTTATGCTCGCGATGTTCACCGCGGCCTCGAGGGCATCTGCGTTTTCGCTTCTCGATCCCAGCGCATGGCAGCAAAGCGACCCGTTTTCCGTGACCAACCCCAATAGTTGGCCGGTAATTCCGATTCCGATCGTTACCACCGATCCTAACGGCGGCACTACTTACGGCCTGATGGCAGTGAAGCTGTTCAAGGATGCTAACGGCGATATCAGCGAAATTTTCGCGCCCGACATCACCAAGAACACCACGCTGGGTGTGGGCGGCGACTTCCGATATTTCGCGTATCCTTCCGCGGATACTCATTGGTATGCGACCGCGAGCGCGCAAGAAACCAAGGCGCGCAACGTCGATGTTTCGTATCAAACCGGGCTGACGCGCCAGCAATGGTGGTCGTGGTCGGGCCGGCTGTTTTGGGAGCACGATCCGACCGAACGCTTTTTTGGGATTGGCAACATGACGCCGAACTCCCAGGAATCGAATTACATGACCAAGCAGATCTACGCGGAATCGCTGCTTGGTCTTAACTTCAGCGAGCAGTTGCAGCTCGCGTGGCTATTCCGTCCGCGATACGAGCGCCTCGGCCCGGGCGGGTTCACCAGTATCCCGGCGACCTCACAGGTATTCCCGACCGTCAAAGGTTTGGGCGGGGGCAGCGAAATATTCAATGGAGCGGTTTTCAGTTACGACACGCGTGACTCGACGGACCTGCCGACGCGCGGCGGTTATTATCAGCTCAATTACGGGCTGGCTGACAGGAGACTCGGCAGCTCGATGTCCTATAACCGTTTCGGTACCGAGATCAGGCATTACTTCCCACTGGGCAATCGAATCGTCTTTGCAACGCACGCATACGTTTCGTATATGCCGGCCGGTGGCGAGCCGCCTTTCTGGTCAATGGCGCGTCTGGGCGGCGAGGCGACAGATTTCCTGACCGATCGCACGACTCAGCGTGGATGGGGCGTTGGGCGCTGGACTGACAACAATATCGAGGGCTTCAACGCTGAGATGCGCACGAAGGTCTACAGCGCAAAGGTCTTCGATACGCAGGGCACACTCGAGTTGGCGCCGTTTGTAGACATGGGCAAGGTCACCCACTACTTCACCGACAATCCGGTAAACCAGTTCCATCCTGCCGGCGGCCTCGGAATTCGGGCGCAGGCGCAGCCATTCGTGGTGGGATTCGTCGATATCGGCTATGCCGGCGACGGCAGCTCGATATTCGCCGGCGTCAACTATCCTTTCTAAACTCCCCTGACCGCAGGTGGCGCCGGGTGAAACCGGACGCGGTATAACACGTCTATCAGGGCGGAGCTTAATTGGATGAGAAAAGTTTCATAATCGTTCCAAAACGATTAATGTTTCGGGTGAGCATCGGTGGTGTGGTGGTGATGTGATGCCTACCGCGGAGCGCATGACAATCGGGGTCGTAAAAAATCCAGCCCAGACCGACCTTTTCGCTTCGGAGCGGCCGCTTCGTGGCGAAGGCTTGGTCAAATCCTACGGCGGCCGCGCCGTCGTCGATCATGTCGACGTCACGGTCAATCCGGGCGAGGTGGTGGGATTTCTCGGGCCTAACGGCGCCGGCAAAACGACGACCTTTTATATGCTCGTCGGTCTGCTGCGGCCCGATGCGGGACGTATCCTGTTCGGCAACGAAGATATCACCGGATTGCCGCTCTATCAGCGTGCACGCCGCGGAATTTCCTATCTGCCCCAGGAGCCCAGCGTCTTTCGCAAGCTCACGGTCGAGCAGAATCTGCTCGCGGTCCTGGAAACCCTGCCGCTCAACGAGGAGGAGCGCCAGGCACGATTGCAATCTCTGCTCGACGAGCTCGGGATTGCGCGGCTCAGAGATTCGAAGGCGGGTGTTCTCTCGGGCGGCGAACGCCGCCGCGTTGAGATCACGCGAGCGCTGGTTCTCGATCCGGTGTTCCTGTGCCTGGACGAGCCGTTCGCTGGAATCGATCCGATCACGGTCATCGAGATTCAACGCGTCGTTAAATATTTGAAGGACCGCGGTATCGGCGTGCTGATGTCAGATCACAACGTGCAGGCGACGTTGTCGATCATCGACCGCGCCTACGTGATTCACTCGGGCAAGATTCTGTTCGAGGGGACACCGCGGGAGATCGTTGCCAGTGACCAGGTGCGACAGGTCTTTCTTGGCGAGCGCTTCAAGCTCGCCCGTTAATCACGGAAAGCCGCCGCCCGTCGGGGCCGGCGGATAAGTCGGATATCCGTAGCCGCCATAGGTACTGCCGCCGCCGACGCCGAAGCCGCCTCCACCACCGCCAAATCCAACTCCGCCTCCTCCAAAGCCACCGCCGAAACCGCCGCTGCCGCCGCCCACACCGATTCCGCCGCCAAGTAGGCCGAGCAGGAGTGACATCCCGGGCGACATGACGCCGGAGCCCTGCTGCTGATACTGATACTGTTGCTGCGCTGCCTGTGGGTCGAATTGATTCTGATAATCCTGGACCGAGCCAGCGGCATACGGATCATACGAAGAATTGCCGGAGCCGTTGCTATTGCCGCCGTTGGAGCTTGCGCCAGCGAGCTCGGGCGAGATTTGGATTCGATTGTCGACCAGCACACTCGGGTTCTGGAGGTACGTTCGCGCTTTCTGTTCGGCGTCGCTCTTGCCGTACTCGGTTGCGACATAGCCAAACAGGATGACTTGCGGTGTGCCACTCGAACTCGAAACCACCTGCGCGCTCACGAGAGGCAGATGATGGCTCTTGAGATATTCGCTAAGTGCTTCGCTGCGTGGGCGATCGACGGTGCCGCCCGCGACGGTACCCGCTGGCGAAGGCTGACCATAAGTGAGCGTGCCAGAGCCGCCGCCGCTGTTCTGCCATCCATTGTTCGCCACCGAACCCGGCTGCGAGCCAGTCGCGTCGTGCGGGGTCTGTTGCGGCGCGCACCCGGCCATCGCAGCCAGGCCAAGGGCCAAGGCGCCACAGAGCAGGGTGTTAGCGGTTCGCAGCATGCAACAATTATAAGACGGCGCCTGTCGTTGAACAATTCGCTAGTTAGCCGTCCGGGCGCTTCTCGATCACCTGATATCGCTCAGAAAATCGCGCACGAGTTGATTGAACACGGGCGCGTTCTCGAAATACACCGAATGCCCGCAATCCGGAACGCTGACATAGCGTCCGGCCGGCAGAGTGCCTGCGACCTCCTGCACCATCGCGGGCGTTATCAAAACGTCAAGCTCACCGACGATACACAGCACCGGCATCTTAAGCCGCGTGCGGATCTCGTCGAGATCATAGCGCTGCGTGATTATTCGCGCGCCCGCGTCCGCCGGGGGCCGTGCACCGAGGATCCGCATCTCGTCGTATAGAAACGCCATCTGCGGGATTCGATCGAAGTAATCGGCGGCATAGGTGGGCAGCGATCCGATTGGCGGTGTCGCATCGACCGGCAGCGGCGTCGTTCGCTCAAACTTCATGTTTTGCGTGAAGATTCCGCCAGGCGTGTCCGCCATCACCATCGCGGCGATTCGATCGGGCTGCTCCAGCGCGCATCCCACGATCGTCCATCCACCCATCGATTGCCCGACCAGGACCGCGCGTTCGATTTTCAGATGGTCGAGGAGACGTGACAGGTCGCTGGCATGTGCGCGATTGAACAGGCCGTCCGGATCGGGCGAGAGCCCGAAGCTGCGCTGATCGACCGTGACGCACTCGTACCAGCGCATGAAGTAGGGCACCTGCTGCCACCATGAAAGATGGTTGCCGCCGAGGCCATGCAGAAAAAGCAGCGGCGGACCGCTGCCCGTGCGTTCGTAGTAGAGCGAGAAATCACCGATCTGCAGCCGCCCGGGCGTCGTGCGGTATTCCATGGGAGTCTCCCTTTTGGACTCTAGCAGCGATGCCGCACGGCGCCAAAGCGGCGAGCGATCGATTCGGCGGTCAACGGATTGGTGCGTCGAAACAGGTATCGGGGTAGGGCTCGTTCTTCAGCGTGAAATGCCACCATTCGTATTTGTACGGCTGGAAGCCATGCGCGATCATTTCCGTGGCAAGCAGCATCCGATTCGCGCGCTCCTGCCCGATGATTCCCGCCGCGTGCGTGTTTGCTTTCGGATCGAAGCAATCGTAGCCAGTCCCCATGTCGAGCGAGCCGTCGGCGAATCGCAGCGACGCGGGCGCATCGCAAGCGACGAGCGGCTGATGCGGATCGTAAGTCGCAGTCCAATACGGCAGCGGAACGATCGTGAGGTCGACGGTGCTGCCGCGGCTGTGCGCTGAAGGCGACGCGATATAGCCGAGGCGAATCAGGTCGGCCTTGTCGATGTGCGGGTAGAACTCCTTTTTCATCTTTTGATCGCGCGCATCCGCGGCCCAGCGGACAAAAAAATCCACCGCACGCTGCGGCCGATAGCAATCGTAAACCTTCAGGCTGAGACCGAACGGCGCGAGGTCGCTTTCGATGCTCGAAAGCGCCAGCGCTGTCGGCCGCGTGAGCAGACACTTCGCCGCTTCGTAACCCGGCATGGGATGACCGGCGAAGTCGTGGTCGGTCGCATAGCGCATGTCGATGACGATTTGCGGCGCGACCGAATGCAAATCGACGAAGTCACTGGGCAGTGACGCGAACACTGGCGCAGCATCGGCATCGCTGCCGGCGACGATCAGCGAGATCGTCACGGCGATCCAAATTGCCAACTTTACATTCATAACAACGAGACCGAGTCGCCCCTGCATCGCCGAGCGATTATGCAATACTGCTCATGGATTTCCGCATGCACAATATGAAGCGCACCTGGACCATCTTGATCGGGATACTCGTTGTCGCAGCATTGTTTTTGACGAGCCTCGATGCGAGGGCCGCTGAGCAGACGCTCACTTTTGCCGGACTCAAGGTCACCGAATGGTCGCCCGACATCGCTCCGACCGGCCCGTTGCCTATCGTCATCTTCTCTCACGGATTCCATGGATGCGCCGCGCAGTCGGAGTTCCTGACGCAAGCGCTCGCATCGGCGGGCTACCTCGTTTTCGCGCCCGACCATCGCGACGCGTCCTGCGGCGGCAATCGAAACGAGGGCCTGGCGCCGGAAGTTCCCTTTGTCCATCCGGAACAGTGGAACGATACGACTTATCGCGATCGCGCGGACGACATCCGCAAACTCATTGCCGCGCTTCGCGCCGATGAGCATTACAACTCGCAGATCGATTGGTCGCGGCTCGGACTGATGGGTCACTCGCTCGGCGGCTATACCGTGCTCGGTCTCGCCGGGGCGTGGCCGAGTTGGAAGCTCGACGGTGTCAAAGCGGTGCTGGCGCTGGCGCCGTACTGCCATCCATTTGTTGCCCAGAAGACGCTCGGCGGACTCGAATCGCCGGTGATGTACCAGGGCGGCACGGCCGATCTCCTCATCACGCCCTGGATCAGCGCCGCATACACTCAGTCACCACGGCCTAAACTGCTCGTCGTGTTCCAGGGCGCCACGCATTTCGCCTGGACCAACGTCGGCCACATCGCTCACCGGCAGATCATGGCTTATACCGTCGATTTCATGAACGCTTATCTGAAGGGCGAGCCGCCGAATGAGATTCTCACGCATCCGACGCGCGACGTTTCGGTGCTGCTCACCGATTTGAAGTGACTATCGCTACTGGTTCTGCGCGGTGCCGCCCTGCGGGACCTGGGCGTTGATCGCGAACACGCCGTCGCCGAACGCCGGCATCAGCACCCACTTGAGGCCCGACGTATTGACGCCGCCCTGTGAAGTGCCTTCCTCGTTGTATTCGAGCGTCGCGCTGCTGATCATGCGCGCCTGCATCCCCATCAGATGCGCCTGCCGGATGGCGTCGCCGAGACTGAGGAATTGCGCCGGGATCGCAACCTTGTTGCCCCAATCGACGTAGCCCATGCTGTAAAGGTCGCCGTCGGTCTGCCCGGGATTATCCGGCGCGTTGGGGGTGAGCATGATCGCCTGCTGCTTGATCGGCGAATAGAAGCTGAGCCGCACCATGATCATGCCGGCACTGGTGTGAATGTAAAACGGGTAGGCGACGTTGGCCGGTTGTTGTGTAAGCGACACATCGATTTCAACCAACTCGGCATCTTGTGCCCACTGCTGCGCGCGCACCAGCGCCTTCTGCGCCATCGTGTCGAGGTCGGGCAGTGGCCAGGTATCGTTGAGCGGCGCGATCTCACCGCTGTGCGCGGCAGTGATCGTCGCGTAAGGATTGTAAATGTTGGAGTTCACGGCCTGGTTGGATGGCGCCGTCGAGGGTTGTCCCGGTTGCGTCGAGGGTTGTGCCCCAGCGTTCGTGCTCTGATCGAAGGGCTGGTTGCTGGTGTACGCCGTGTACTGGCGCTTCGGTTTGCGATGGAACCCGAGGAAGCCGACCAGAAACGCAATTGCGATAAGACCCAGGCCGATAGCCGGCGCACCCCACGGCGGCAGCGTCTTCAGCCAGGCGTTTAACTGCTCAAGAAAATTCTTTGGCCGCGGCGGAATCGGTCCTGGTACCGGGCCTGGTCCCGGCGCGACTGGAATTCCAATCGCGGCCTGGAAATCCTGGATCGTCGGATAGCGATGCGCCGCGCGCACCGACAGCGCCGTCATCAGCGCCTGCTCTGCCACTGGCGGGATATCACAGCCGAGCGTGCTAGGAAGCTGAATCGTGTCTTCGGCGAGGCGATCGATCGAAGGCGGCGGAATCGAACCGGTAATCAGGTGATAGAACGTTGCGCCGACCGCATAAACGTCGGTCCACGGCCCCTGGTTGCCGGTGCTGCGATACTGTTCCTCGGGTGCGTAACCGACTTTGAGGATTACCGACATTCGCTGGCTGCGATCGCGCAGAGCCTGGCGCGCGGCGCCGAAGTCGAGCAGCTTAATCAGGCCCCCCGAGGTGACGTAGATATTGTCGGGGCTGATATCGCGATGCAGCACGTTGACGCGATGCACCTCGCGCAGCGCGTCCATCACCGGCGTCATGATGTCGAGCGCTTCGTCGAAGGCGAGCCGTCCGCCGCGATCCTTTAAGTAATCCTTTAAGGTTGTGCCCTCGAGATATTCCATCACGAGGTACGCGGTGCCGTGCGCCGGAAAGAAATTCGTGACCGCTATGATTCCCGGATGGCCCTCGAACTGCGCGACCATCCGCGCTTCGTCGAGGAAGCGCTCGAGGCCGTAAGCGAAGTCTTCCTTGGAAGGACCGCTGTGCGGCACGACCTGGCTGGTGTCTCCCGCGCGGCTTGCGAGTCCGCTCGGCATGTACTCCTTGATCGCGACGCGGCGCGCGAGCCTGATGTCCCACCCGAGATAGGTGATCGCGAAGCCGCCGGCGCCGAGCGCGCGGCCGACGATATATTGCTCGTTGAGGACCGCGCGCGGCGGGAGCTGAAACGCGACGGTCGGCGGCGAGTTCTCGTCGTAGCCGCACGTCGGGCAGATCGCGGCGTTGCCTCGATCGCCCATGCACCCCATGCAAAGCTGCGCAGTATCGTCCAACTCGTCGCCTCTCTACTGCTCCAAAACCCCAACGCAGAGAACAGTAACGTTATCCTGACGCGGCAGTTCACGCGCAAGCGCTTGCGCGATGAGCGCGTCGGCGGCGCGCTGTCCGTCGGCGGCTGACGATGCGATCCGCGCGATCTCTTCAACATCGAGGGCGCGGTACAGACCGTCGCTGCACAGGATGATCATGTCGCCAGGCGTCAGCGCCAGCCCTTCAACCGATGCATCAACTTCAGGAATACCGCCCGCGCCGACGTAGCTCGTGAGCGCGTCGCGATCGGGATCGATCGCCGCTTCCTCTTCGGACATCTCACCGCGCTTCACCAGCTCGGCAAGCCGTTCACTCAGAGTGTGCGGACGGTTGAGCCGCTCCACGCGCGCGTTGCGCAGCAGATAGAGCGAGCTGTCACCGACCGACGTCCAATACATTCCGGCGGGCGTAAATGCGGTCGCGATCAGCGTCGAGCCGACATCGCGCTGGAGCCCGACCGATGCGGCAAATTCGTACACTGCACGATCTGCCGCTTCCAAGGCCCGCGCGAGGGCCTGTGTCACAGCCTCGCCCGGCTGCTTGCCGGCATATTGCGCAAGGAAGGTGCGCACCGCGATCTGACTTGCTTCCGCGCCGTGCGCCATCCCGCCCATGCCGTCGGCAACGATCGCGAGCATCCCGCCGTGCGCCATGAATCCGGCGTCTCGCGGATCGGAAAAACCGAACGAATCCTGCTGATCGCTGCGCTTGCCTACATCCTGGGCGTTGCCCGGGGCGTAGACGAGGCCGTCAGTCCCAATGAAATTTGTCGTCACAGAGCGGCCAGAACATCAGCTTGGTTTTGCCGACCTCGACGATATCGCGCGGCGCGAGTTTCATCGGGGTGTTGACCAATTGATCGTTGAGATAGACGAGCCCCGCGGCTTCGCCGGGCAGAATCCAGGTCGCGCGGCGCTTGGGATCGTAAGCGACTGAAGCGTGCTTCTCGCGCGAGACGCTCTCGTCGCCGGTGACCGCGATGTCCATCGTAGCGCTGCGCCCGATGAAGTTCTTCTCGCTATGGATTCGGTAGTCGCGGCCTTTGTCGGGCCCCTCAACGCAGACGAGCCATCCGATAACCGGACTGATCCCGCTGGCGGCGTCGCGATAAACGGCGCGCGTGGCGCCCGGCTCCACGCTCGGCGTTGGACTGGACGCGGGAATAGGCGCGACAGGGGCAGGGGAAGACGCGCTCGCGGCAGCGCCCGCATTGTCGGGAACGCGGCGCGTCTTGCCTTCGACGTCAGCGCCGACACCGCAATAGGGACAGGAAGTGTGCTTGGCGGCATCGAAAAAGTGACCGTGACTGCATCTCGTCATTGCCATCGTTCATCCACCTTCAATCAAAAAGACTCGAGGGAAAATCATCGCCCGTGATTTGGTAATCGAAATGCAGCGATTGCTGCTGCGTGATGATCTTTTCCTTATTGCTGTTAGCGATTCCTTCCACGTCGATCGTAACATGGCATTCGCCCGCCCCGATTGGAGCAGCGTTCACGTCGATTCCATACTGGCCGACGCGCTGGAGAAAGAGGTAGTAGCCGTAGAATCGGCCATCCGGAGTCTGGTTGCCGGTCGGGCGATAGCCGGCGGCCGGCGCCCCTGCCGGTGGAGTAATCCCCGTCAAACTGAAAGTTGCGCAGGTGTTGCCGGTGCTGGCGAAATAGGAGCCTATCGACATCAGCACAAACGGCGGCATCTGCTTGCCCGACGATTTTTCGGCCGCGATCTGCTCGGTCAGGCTATTATTCTCGGCCTGCAGCTCGGCGATATTCGTGCCCGGCGACGGCTGCGGCGCGGGCGACGCCGCGGCGCCCTGGGCTTTGAAGTAGTACGGAAAGAGCGCGAGCGTCAGGAAGCAGAACGCGCCGAGCGCGCCCGTCAACAAGTCGAGCACCGACATGTTGAAGATACTGACCTCGCGATTACGCGGTTTCATTGCCCGCTGCCCTTGGCTCGATAGCTCTTTGTGACCGCTCGTTCACCACTGGTCGAACATTCTCACTTCATTACCTGGGCGAATGATAGATCCGCGGCCGCGACTGAGAATTTCAGCGTGTAGCTCGCGGCTGCCGTGGTATTCATTACAGTCGAAGTTTGAGTCTGGCCGGTAGCGCCATTCACCGTCATCCAAAGTGAACAGGGCAAGCCGGTGGCGTAGGCCGTCACTGTGATTGAGTAGTCGCCGGGAGCCAGCAGGAACAGATCGAGACCAGTGTCGTAGCCGTTGCTGCCGGCCGTGGGCAGGAGCTTTACGGCTTGCTGTCCACCCGGGCCCGAATAATCGGTAACCTGGAGCGCGCCGCATGAGTTGGGCGCGTTCGGCGGAGACGCGAAGAGCGACGCCATCGCGAACGGCGGCATCCCCGCCTGGTTCGCCTTGGCGGTCGCGAGCTGGCTCTTCAGCTTGAGGTTGATCTCTTTAAGCTGCTCTGCAGCCTTCTTGGCCTGGTTCGCATCGGTACTGCTGATTCCCGCCGAAGCTCCTGTCGCTTTGAAGTAGTAGGGGAAGAGCGCGAGGGTCAGGAAGCAGAATGCTCCCAGGGCGCCCGTCAAAAGATCGAGCACCGACATGTTGAAGATACTGACCTCGCGATTGCGCGGCTTCACTTCACTTCGGCTCCTCGTAAAGCCGGTTGATCAGATTGCGCAGCGTGTAAGTGCCCGCGAGATTGATCGCGGTCTCTTCTTTCTCCTGGGCGAGATAGAGCACGAACACGAGGATCGCGCTTTCCATCAGCGCGACCATCGTGCAGTTGAATCCGAGCGAGAGCGCCTGCGCGATTTCGTAAATCGAGATATTGCCGTTCTGCGGCACCAGCGCGAGCGATCCGCCGAGCCCCACGACCGTGCCGATAAAGCCGACCGTCGGGATCAGCCACGCGATATAGCGAATGAGGCCGTAGCGCAGATCGACGCGATGCTCGATCAGCTCGAGGCTCGAATTCATCACGCCGACGACTTGCTCGATTGAGCGCCCCGACTGGAATTGCAGAATCGATACGTCGATCAGATAGGGCAGAAAACCGTGCTCGCGTCCGAACATATGCGCGACGCGGCGGCGAATAGGGCCGAGATCGCCGTGCGTGAGCACCGTTTCCTGGTCCTCGGGCAGTAAATGCATCTCGGCGAACTCATGCTCGCGCGACGCGACGCGCCAGCGCACAAACAGCTCGCCGAGTCCGATAAAAAACAGGATGTGCTCGAGGTTCTGAATCGTGAACGGGTAGGGGAAGTGCGAGTACTTGCTGTGATCGGTCAAGATCTCGGCACCGTGACTGTCCTTGGGAAAGATCGCCGTGAGCAGCAGGATGAAAACGATTGCCGCGCCGACCGAGATCATCATCACGGTGCGCCGATCGGGAACCGCCCAAAGCTGATTCAGGGTATTCTGTGGCGAGGCCGCCGGAGCGCTTCCGGCCGGGGGCTGCGGCGCTCGGACAGGCGCGACTTGCTGTGGCTGACTCATCGAAACGTGACTCCCTTTCTGACCTGCGGTTACTCACCGCACACTGGACATTGCTGGCCGCGAGGTTTGACCGCTCCGCAGTCGCATCTCACCATTACAGCGCCACCACTCGACGGTTTTCCGCGTGCCGGACGTTGGACGACCGCGGCGGGCACAGGTTGCTCGGCAGGTAGCGCCTCGTAAACCTCGCGCGCGAGCAATGTCACCTCGCCAAAGCGCAGGGTGTCGGTCAGGTAAATCGTTTCCTCGCCGAGCTTGAACTCGCGCCCCTGGCGGAGCAGTACGGTGCCATTCTGGCTGCCCAGGTCGCGCACCAGCATCCGATCCGTGCCCAGGATCACGATTTCGGCATGGACCCGGCTCACCGAATCATCGGCGATTGGAATGTCACAGGTCGGCGCGCGCCCAACAGTGAAGCGTC
The DNA here is from genome assembly GCA_035508495.1 of Candidatus Binataceae bacterium. NCBI lineage: Bacteria > Candidatus Binatota > Binatia (SeqCode) > Binatales (SeqCode) > Binataceae (SeqCode) > Binataceae bacterium (SeqCode). Next base: position 3,248 of record DATJMX010000035.1, on the reverse strand, counting down.
GTGAACTCATAGTTGAGATGTCGCTCGTGAGAGTGAGCGGTCCGGGATGAACCGTACCCGGCGATGGACCGCGGTCGCTGAATTGAAAAACGCCGCTGCCCGAGCTGCCCCGCTCGAGCCCGGCGCGGTGACTAACGCCATCGCGCGCAAGTATAGCCGCGCTCGCCTGCCTATTCCAACTCCAATCAGCTAATTAAGCATTCAATTGAAGACGGTTAGTCGGCTTGATCGTGAAGAAAATACCGGATGCGCGGATTGGCGTCACATCGTCATCGTCATCCCCGGCGTCATCACGTGCGGATGAGTCGGCGGCGTGTTGGCGAGCATCGTCGCGAACAGGAGCCGCAATGATCAACGCTTCAATCCCGACATTACGCAGCAGCGCGCGGCGCGGCGGCGCCGTGTCGATCTGCGGGATCAGCCAGAAGCGATTGTAAGCGCCGAAGGGCAGCACCGCGGCGAAGATCGCGATCTTGACCATCAGTGTACGGCCGTAAGACGAGTAGAGCAGATGGTCGAGGTCGAAGCCGAGTCCGAGGTACGCGAGGTAGCTCCCGCTGGCGACAATCGCGACGACTGCCCAGAGCGCGGCCTTGGAGACCCGCGCCGCGGCGCGCTCGAACCAATCCTCGGGTGGCTTTGCGCGCCACACGATCATCCAGAACGCGACGAGGGTCCGAGCCATGGATTTCGGCAAATCGCCGAAACCCTTCTCCCACTCGAGCGAGATCAGGAATTCAAGGACCCGACGCCCGCGAATGAACCCATTTCTGCCGGCCTGATCCGGCACGAGCGAGAGATTGCGGCGCGCAAAGAGCCGCGCTTGGCGCAATCGCAAAACCAGATGTCAGTATACGTGCCGATTAGGCAGCCCCATTCGGGTGGCGGACCTTCAGGCTCGGGCGAAAATTCAGAAGGCCGTGTTTCGGCCGGACGCCGCGCGAGTTCGAATTCAACGAACGAAGGCCTGAGCGCAGCGAGGGCCGGGCGCGCGAGCAGAATCGGCGCGGCGGCCACCGCGCTTTCCAGCGGATGACAGAAGTTCAGCGCGAGCTCAGGATGCGACATTCCGAAGACGACAAAAACTCCCGTCGTCGCGGGCATGCTGCCGAGCAGCAGCAGCAACGCAAGCCGCGCACCGACGAGACGCGCGCCGGCGCCTCGATCTCAATCGCCGTCTGGCTCGGATCCATCGCTATCTAGAACATCGAGCGATTGTGTTCGAGGTCGTTCGAATTGACCTGCACGGTGTCGCCGTTCTTTCGGATCGGCAGTTTGACCGGATTGCACGTGGCTATACCCAGCGTCTTGTCACTGAGCTTGTAGCGATTACCGCAGAGCCGGCAGATCAAGTAGCCGTCGCGTGAGGCGGTGTAGCCTTTGTGAAAAGTGTAACAGCGCTGGCATGCGTCAATCGCGGCGCGCACGTCGCCGGTCTCGTCGCGCGAGAGCAGGAAACGAATCTTGTCGCCCGAGGCGCCTTGATAGGAATAGAACTTCACGCTGCCGGGCTTGATATCGCTGGTCGCGATAGTGATGGCGCCGATGCCTACCACCTCCGTCGTGCGCGGCCCAATACCAACCACCGTCAGTGACGCCGTCAGACCAACCAGCGCGACTGCCCCGGCCAGCAACAGGCGTCCGGAAATTTTGAACCGCGAGGCTCGCATGCCTAACCGGCTATACGCCGATCAAATCGATGTCAATCCCGCGCTATCTGCGCATCACCCGACCGTCGACATCTTGGGCACCTTCTATACCGCCTATACCGCATTGGCCAAGCCATTCCACAAGGAATTTCTGCGATGCTGCCTCGAGCTCCGACGCGAAGCGGGTTGATTGTGCACGCAGCGACGGAACGTCGATGCCGCTCGTGGCGGCGATCTCGCACGCATGTCCGATGAACCATCGCTCGAGCCCTCGCGCCGTCACCTCGGGATGAAACTGCAAGCCGAGAACCTTGTGGCCGAAGCTGAACGCCTGGTTTGCGTAGCGTTCGGTCGAGGCCAGCAGCGTGCCGCCGTGCGGCAAATCGAAGGTGTCGCCATGCCAATGCAGGACGGGAGTCGAGCCGAAATTGCGCAGGGAAGAGGCGGCGCCGAACTCCGTCAGCCTAATCGGCGACCATCCGATTTCTTTGCCCGCGCCAGGGTACACATGCGCGCCGAGCGCCCGCGAAAGCAGCTGCGCCCCGAGGCAGATTCCAACCGTCGGCAAGTCGGCCGCGATGCGCCGCTCGAGCATCGCGAGGATCGGCTTGAGCATCGGATAAGCATCGTCTTCGTACGCGCCGATTGGTCCACCCAGAGAAAACAAGATGTCAGCGGCGAGGCATTTGGCCTCATCCAGTTTGCCGTCAGCTGCCTCGATGTAATGCACGTCGAACCCCGCCTGTCGCAGCGGCTGCTCAAATGTGCCGAGGTCCTCGAAGTGTACGTATCTGATCGCGATAGCTGATTTCATCCACCGTCTCCATGACCGTCTTTGGCAACTTGGGCGCTGTTCGCCTGCCGGGCATCTGCCTGTCGCGGCAGCATCAGCGGGCCGCTCAGGGCAGGGGTTGCGCTTAAAGATCGCACGTCGCGCTTGATTAATGGCGATGTTGCCAACAGGGCACAATGATTGCAGAGCGTTGCCTTTGAGGCAACAACCGCAGAGTTGCCCGAGAGGCAAACGGAGTTTTTATGGCAAACAGCGACGTATCCAAATCCGGGTTGCGATCGAATTGTCTCAACTTCAGCGAAGTTAGCGCAATGGCGATCGCACTGATCTCGCCCACGATGACGGCGGCGCTGATCGTACCCTTGATGTACAGCAGCGCCGGCAACGCGAGCTGGCTCTCCTACCTGTTCGGCACCGTGATGCTGCTGTTCGTGGCGCTCAACCTGAACCAGTTCGCCAAGCGCTCGAGCGCGGCGGGCTCGATGTACGGCTATACGGTGATGGGGCTCGGCACGACCTCCGGCAACGTCTCCGGATGGTGCCTGATATGGGCCTACCTGTTTATCGGCACCGCCGGCATGACCGGGTTCACGATCTTTGCCAGCACGCTGCTCGACATGATCGGAATCCACATCCCGCAACTGATGTTGTTCGCGCTGTGCGGCTTCACGATCTGGCTGCTGGCATATAAGGACATCCAGCTGTCAAGCATCCTGATGCTGATACTCGAGGGGATCTCGGTCGCGCTCATCATTTTGCTTTGCGCGATCGTGCTCTTCGGACAGAAGTCGATCTTCGACCCGGCC